>JAMXCW010000020.1 GCA_024451685.1 Candidatus Bathyanammoxibius amoris
GACATGACAAAGCTCTACGACGATAAACATCTGGCTTGTGTTGAAGACCACAAATGCACAAAGAAAAAGGTCAAGGACCTTGGGGATAAGATTGACCGTCATGCCTTCGGGGGTATGCGCTTCGTGCTCTGGATGGTTGGTTTATGCGTAACAGGTGGTGTCAGCATCGCGGCGTTGTATCTAGGCATAAGGCACTGGTGAGAGTTTAAACATGCTGAAATGGATTCTCGTTTTTTATGTATTTTTCTTAACCGTGGCCCTTCTGGTGGGCTTGGCACATGGAGGTTTGTTATGAGAAAACTATTTTTGGTTCTGTGTCTGGTTGTACTCCTCACGGGGTGCAACTGGGACATGAAGGGTGAGGGGCGCGGCGGGGTGGACCGTGACAAGGGTGGAAACGTTACGGGTGTTCATGCCGACGGGACCTCCTCTGGCCATGTGGAAAGAGAGGATAACTGATGGATACGAATTTGATTTTAGGTCTGCTCACAGCCGGGGGTACGGTGCTCCTGTTACTCCTGGGTTGGGGTATGAAGGTCGCGGCAAAGTATATTCCTGCGCTTCGCAATGAGAAGATACAGAGGCTTATCTACGACACGGTGAAAGCCCAGGTAAGGACTACTATGCCCGCTGTCGTTAAAGGTCCAGGCAAGAAGGACGGTATCAGTAAGGAGGTGGCACTACGTAGGGTTATACAGGGTGCTTTGGGTGCTCTCGGGCCACTGGCCAATGAATTTGCAAAGATGCCTCTAACGGACAAGAAGGCGGTTGTTCATGCGGCCGTGCATAGCGTTAAAAGGGAAGAGGCTAAAGGGGCAGGTTGAGCTTCGTTGGGATAGTCAAGTTCTATCTTTGTGTCTTTCTGCTACTGGCCGCGGTGTCGCTTACCCTGGAGGGCATACGCATTGTGGTGGTGGAGGGCGTGTTTTTCATCGGCAAAGAGGCGGCAGATTTTAGAGGTTTGACATGGGAAAGAAAACCGGAGGACCTACAGGACGACCGAAAGGATACCCGAAAAGTGGCGGGCGCAAGCCAGGTGTACAGAATCGAATCACAGTCAGCAGGCAAGAGCAGATTGCCAGTGAAGGAATAACGCCGCTTGAGTTTATGCTCAATGTTTTGCGCGATGACAAGGCGGATATGAAGGACAAGATGTGGGCGGCGCAGGCGGCGGCGCCTTATGTGCATCCGAGGTTGCAAAACTTGCAGGTCCATGGAGCACCGGAAGGTGATTTGCCGCCGGTGAAATTTAAGATTGAGGTTATAAATGGTGACAACGGCAGACCCACAGATACACCAGCCGAAGGTTAGACGGATTGAATACCACAGGCCAAAGCTCTACCCGAAACAGGAGCGGGTCTTTTTCAATCCCTACCGGTACTCGATATGCGAGGCCAGCACAAAGAGCGGTAAGACGGTGGGGGGTATGTCCTGGCTTACGGAATATACGACTGCGCTGAAAGAAGGACAGAATACCTGGTGGATTGCGCCTGTTTACAGCCAGGCTCGAATACCTTTTCGCAGGTTGAAGTTGGCCCTGCCGAGATGGTTCTATTATGCCAAGGAGGACGAGCTGACGTTAAGGCTCATCAATGGCGCAACGATGTGGTTTAAGAGTGGTGAGAAGCCGGACAACCTCTACGCGGAAGACGTGTACGCATGTGTGATTGACGAAGCGACCCGCCTTAAAGAAAAGTCCTGGCACGCCATAAGGTCAACCCTTACGGCAACGCGGGGGCCCGTGAGAATAATCGGCAATGTCCACGGCAAGAAGAATTGGGCTTACAAACTGGCACGCAAGGCAGAAGCGAGAGCGCCGGATATGTACTACGACAAGATTACCGCAGACGACGCTGTAAAGGCGGGCATACTGGATGCTGCAGAAATTGAAGACGCACGCCGCATTTTACCTGATCCTGTCTTCCGTGAGCTTTATCTCTGTGAACCATCAGACGACGGATGTAATCCGTTTGGTCTTGAAGCTATTGAGGCGTGTATCGGAGAGATGTCGGGAGATGACCCTGCGGCTTACGGCATTGACCTTGCAAAGTCGGTGAACTGGACCGTCATTCTTGGTCTGAATGCACAGGGAAGGACATGCCGGTTTGAAAGATTCCAGAAGCCTTGGCGGGAAACTATCGAGAGGATAAAGACTGTTGTCGGAAATGTGCCTGCCCTGGTGGATTCAACAGGTGTCGGCGACCCCATCGTTGAGGATTTGCAACATGGCGGGAGGACAAATTATGAAGGTTATAAATTCACGCAGAACAGCAAACAGCAGTTGATGGAAGGGCTTGCTATCACATTGCAGAACGGCCAGACCGTCATCCCGGAGGGGCCTGTTGTGAACGAACTGCGTGATTTTGAGTACGAATATACAAAAACAGGAGTCCGGTATTCCGCGCCAGAGGGCCTTAATGATGATTGTGTAATGGGGCTTGCGCTTGCCGTCCATAAGCTGCATAGGCCAGTGACCAGCTGGGGGGCCGTTTAATGTTCAAGGCCATTAAGGCGATGCTGGAAGGTTTTATCTTTCCAACGTCTACGCCTTGGGCGTTGAGCCTGCCGGGAACAAGGTTTGATTACGCGAAGGCGGTGGGAGACGGTCTTGGATCCAACGTAATTATGTCTCCGGTGCAATGGATGATGAGGACCTTCCCGGAGGCGCCGGTGATAGTTGAGAAGCTGGCAAAGGATGGCTATGAAAAGATGCCGGGTCATAAGATATTGGAATTACTTGAGGAACCGAATGAGTTTTATCCGGGTGAAGTTTTGTGGATGGGGACGATGATGAGCTTTGCAATCGCCGGTAACGCATACTGGTTGAAACGGAGAAATAACGCGGGCAGGGTTTCGGAACTCTACTATGTGCCTCACTGGACCATAGAGCCGAAGGCCCCTCGCGACGGGCGGGGTTATATCACGCACTATGATTATAACCCCATGGGTGTGACGCAACGTGTTGAGGTTGAGGACGTCGTACATTTCCGGCACGGCATCAACCCCAAGAATATCAGGCAAGGTTTATCGCCGCTGGATTCAGTTGTCCGCGAGGTTTTTACCGATGATGAGGCGGCGAACTTTAGCGCGACGATACTAAAAAACATGGGTGTACCGGGCGTGATAATAAGCCCGGAGGCCGGGGTAATAGCAGACGAGAATGCCATGAAAGCGGTAAAGGAAAAATACCAAGAGACCTTTGGCGGTGACCACCGGGGCGAGGCCCTTGTGCTGAAAGGGCCCACGAAAGTTCAGCAGTTCGGGTTTAATCCGGCGCAGATGAGCGTTGGCAAACTGAGGAATATCTCAGAGGAAAGGGTGTGCGCTGCCCTGGGTATTCCGGCTGCGGTTGTGGGTTTCGGTACGGGCCTCCAGCAGACGAAGGTGGGGGCTACCATGGCAGAACTTATCAGGCTGGCGTGGAAGGGTAATATCATCCCGACGCAAAGACTCATGGCCGCCACACTGAGAAAGCAATTGTTGCCGGATTTTGAGCCCGAACCCAAGAAATTTAAGCTCCGCTTTGACAACTCTGAGGTCCAGGCGCTGCAGGAGGACCGGAATAAACTTGTCGAGCGGCTTAACATTGCTATCGGCGGTGGGTGGGCTACGAGGTCTGAGGGAAGGCGTGCGATGGGATGGCCTGTTGAAAAGGGCGATGAGGTTTATTTTGAGCCGGCGGGTGCATTTGTCACGCCTGCAGGGCAGAGCGGAAAGCCGAAACAAATTAAGGCTGCCACGCCGACAGAGGGCCGTGTGATAGAGACGGCGCCCAGGAAGAGACCGACCAGAGCACATCTGAGGCTTGGGACGGTCTTTGCAAAGGACCATGCCAGGATGTCGCAGGTATTCGAGAAGGAACTCTCAGGCACGTTTGACGACCTTGGACGTATGGCTGAAGAGGCGGCGGACGAACTCCTGAAAGCATTTTATGATTTAGAAACAAAAGACCCTCAGGACACGCTCGATGCTGAAAGGATTTTAGCGAGCATGCCGTTACTTGATATTGAAAAAGACTTACGAAAGAAATACCAGGCGCATTACTTGAGGGTATCGAAGGTGACAACGGACAGCATCAACGGGGTTATGGGGTTAGGAGTCCAGCTGCCGGATACCCGGGCCAGAGAGATTATCTCCGAAGGCGGTAGACGTCTGGGGCTTGTGGATGTTGCAGGCCAGACACGGAGACGGCTTTTTAGAGAGCTCGAGGAAGGCCGCGCCCTGGGTGAAGGCGTGCCACAGTTGGTTGCGCGCATCCGTGACAAGGTGCCGGCGGGCCGGTGGTCCACGCCGGGGGTCAGGGCAAAGGTGATTGCACGGACGGAAACGAAACACGCGCAGAGAAAATCTGCGCTGGAGACCTATAAGGAGGCCGACACGGTGACACAGGCCATGGTGCTTGATGCGCGTCTCGGCTCAACAGATGAGGAATGCGAGGCGCTTAACGGAACGATTGTAAGCCTGGAGGACGCCGAAGCGCTTATGAATGACGAACATCCGAACGGCACCCGTGATTTCGTGCCGATGATAGGAGAGTAAAAATATGGAGATGGAAAGAAAGAATTTTAAACTCAAAGAGCTTACAGATAAAGGCGAAGGCAGCGCCATAATCGCAACGCTGAACGTTATTGACAGTGACGGCGATGTCACATTGCCGGGGGCCTTTGGTGTCCAGACGGTCAAAGTATTACCGGCTCATAACTGGATGAATGTCCCTTTAGGTAAAGCGGTCACAAGAGAAAAAGATGACAAGGTAATAGCGGATTTTCAACTCAACCTTGACATCCCGGATGCAAAGGACTGGTACAGCGCTCTCAAATTCGACTTGGAACATGGGGAATCTATACAGGAATGGTCTTACGGTTACAACGTAAAAGAGCATGAGGAAGGAGAACACAACGGTCAACAGGTCCGGTTTTTGAAGTTAATAGAGGCGTTTGAAATATCGCCGGTGCTTAAAGGCGCTGGTGTGGGCACGCAGACTTTGATGGTCAAGGAAAATATGGAATATTTTAAACAGGCAGAGCAGACGCTTGCGGATGTCATAGCCTTGGTGGAACGTTCTGAGGAGCTTGCTTCCTTAAGGGCGAAGGACGGGCGGAGTCTCAATGCTGCCAATAAGGAGAGGCTTGAGAAGGTTCTCGCATCGCTTGCCGATGTGGAGACGAGAATCAAGACACTTCTGGAGGACGGCGGCAGTGGAGAGGAAGCCGTGAAGTTGTTTGCCGAATACCAGCGCACAAAACATGAGCTGAATTTGGCGGGGATTTTACCTTAAAGGAGTAGAGCAAAGTGAACGCATTGGTTGAAAAAAGGAATGAGTTAGAAGAGAAGAACAAAGTGCTGGCCAAGGTGTTTAAAGAGGCCGGCGCTGAAATGGACCTTGAAAAGGTCGAGTCTCTCGAAGGTACTACGAGAGAGAAGGCCGCCAAGGTCAAGGAGATGAACGATGAGCTTACCGACCTGGGCAAAGAGGTTGAAGAGCTTTTCGAGGTGGAGAAGGCCGAAAAAGCCACAAAGGCCAGAGAAGAGCTCATGGCAAAGGGTAAGGAGATAATCCTGCCCGGCGGCGATGGTGCAGCCTCTGGTCCGCAGGGCCCGGTGAAAAGTATCGGGCAGATGTTTGTGGAGTCTCCGGCATATCTGGAGCGGCACGCGCGGAAAGAAGCTGTCTTGGAGATGGAGGTAAAGGCTCTATTTGAGACTACGGCAGGCTGGGCTCCTGAGAGTATACGGACCGGTCGCATAGTGGAGATAGCCACCAGGCCCATTCAGATAACGGACCTGATACCCGCCGGCCAGACCGGGCAGAACTCCATCAAGTACATGGAAGAGACGACGATGACAAACGCCGCCGCAGAGGTTGCACAAGGTGGCGCTTACGCAGAGGCTGCGCTGGTGCTGACAGAGAAGTCCTCTCCCGTGGAAAAGGTCGGTGTGCTGCTGCCGATAACGGACGAGCAGCTTGAGGACGTTGCCCAGGCCTCGTCCTATGTAGACAACCGGCTGCGCTTCATGCTCCAGCAGAGGGTTGACAGTCAGATACTCGTAGGGGACGGCGTTTCGCCGAACCTCAAGGGGATCCTCAACGTCTCTGGTATTCAGACCCAGGCCAAAGGTGCGGACCCTGTACCGGATGCAATCTACAAGGCCATGACATTGGTCAGGGTGACGGGTCGTGCACAGCCTAATGCCGTTATCCTTCACCCAAACGACTGGCAGGGTGTACGGTTACTGCGTACAGCAGACGGCCTCTACATCTGGGGCAGCCCCTCAGAGACAGGTCCTGAGAGGATATGGGGACGTAGTGTCATACAGTCCGATGCCATAACCGAAAATACCGGACTGGTCGGCGATTACCAGAACTTTATAGAGTTAGTCGCCAGGCGCGGCATCGAGGTGAAGGTGTCGGATTCCCACAGTGATTTTTTCAGCAAGGGCAAGAAGGCAATCCGTGCGGATGTCAGAGTGGCCCTGCCTACTTACAGGCCCGCGGCATTCTGCACAGTTACAGGCATTTAAGGGAGGTGAACTATGGCAATAATTGAAGGCGCTATCCCAAGGGATGCCGTAAAGGTAGCACGCGCGGCAGGTGCGGCCGCTGGCAATCACACGGTCACGGGTATTAAGGCCCGGGATAAGCTGGTGTCTGTTTTGCATCTTGACGCGACGGATGCCAGTGAAACGCTGGACGACCTTACGCCTGAGTTCAGCATCTCCGCTGTGGATACGATAAACAACACCGGCGGTACGGATACCTCCGGCGGTTTTCTCATCGTGATTTATCTCTCAGTGGGATAGGAGACAAACGTATGAAGGCAGAGAAAAGACTGTATGTCACAGCCGACAGAAAGAAGGTTGTGGGTGAAGGTGATTCCCGTGCCGCTTTCCTGCTTGTGGGGAAGGGACAGGAAATCCCTGTAGATGTAGTAAAGCAGTACGGTTTACGCTCGAAGGCCGAGACCAAGGAGTCAAAGCCCCGGGAGGACAAAGGTACAAGTCCGCCTGAGAAGGAGACCGGCTTTAAAATCAATCAGTTAAAAGACCAAGGGGAAGGCAAGAAATAATGGCCTTAATGTCGGCCACAGAGGTTAGGCAGCATATAGACACCGATTTGGTGGACGCTGCCCTACAACGCCTGATAGATGCTGCCGAGGAGGATATTGATACCCACTTCGGCAGCGTCACCTCTCAGCTTGACGAGCTGCTTGGTAACGGTGGTAAACATCTCTGGCCTACCAGGCCTATAAAGACGGTCTCTTCTATTGTTGAGACCGTTGGCACGACAGACACAACACTTGCGTCAGATGATTACAAACTCCTTCATGGTGGCAGGCAGATTGAACGGCTGAATACCGGCACGAATGCACGCAACAGCTGGGGGGACAGGACAAAAATCCAGTACACCCCGGAAGATGAGACGAAGAAAAGGAAAGGCATCTTGATAAAGCTGGTCAAGCTGGAGGTTGAATATAACGGTCTGAGCAGTGAACGGGCAGGAGATTACCAGTCCTCAAGCCTGGACTATGAGGGTGAGAGGAAAAAAATTCTAGGCGGCCTGGCAGGCTTTGGGAGTTTTGTCTGATGGGTGCCCGTTCCCGGATGACCTTGCGTGCAGATGTCGAGCGGAATCAGGAGACGGGGGTTGATGGAACGAATCAACCGTTGAAACCTGACTGGCAGGCGTTGGCGACCGTGGCCTGCTGGGTGTATAGCAAGGCCCGGCGTGAAGTGGTGGACGGAAAGAAGGTGGCCGTGGTTGAGGACCTGCGTGCAATGGTGCCGTTGAGTACGGACATAACGGAGAAGGACAAAATTGCCCAGATAATCGACAGGTCAGGCAATGTTATTTACGCGGGACCTTTGGGGATTGAATCGGTGCAGCGGAAACATACGCACCTGGAACTAATGCTGAAAGCGGTTGAATGATGAGCAAGACAAGACAGATAAAAATGTGTTGCAGTATTTGCCGGTGGCTCGACCGCTATGACGGAACACCCTTTAGATGCACATGCCCGGAGTCGCCTTTTTACAATCAGGAGCGTAAAAACAAAAACCTTTGCGATTACTTTTCAGGTGAGCAGAAATGATTGAATGGAGAGGACCAGAAGTCAAGAAGGCAATGGACAAGGCTATTAGAGGCGCCATAGATGAGACCACGTCCAAGGCCGTTTTGTTTGCCAAACAGAACCATCCGGGATGGAAGAACAGGTCTACCGTTGCAGAGGGTAGTGTTCGAGTTCAGGAATTTGCACACAAGATTTCTGGTCATATCCATAAGGGCGTATGGGGGAGTGTCGATGTCAATTATATTCTCAAGCTGGAATTTAACTACGGTTCTTTTTTGAGAAATGCGGCTGATAAAGAATACCCCGGCCTTGTCGGCCGGATTCGTAAGAGGCTTGCCTGATGGCGATACCGGAGCCGTTGACTGCGCTGGTGAGTTTTCTTGAGGCGGATGCCGATGTAGCCACACTGGCGGGCACACGAATCTACGGCTACGAACTGCCACAGAGCGAGGCGGCATCAGGACAGATGCCAAGGAAGGCCGTAGTGTTAAACCCGGCAGGCGGTGGTGGAGTAGGGCCGGGCGTAAGCGATTACGTAGAAGTCCAGCATTTGCGGGTAGATGTTTTCTGTTACGGAGAAACGCCTTTCGAGGCATCGAAGTTGAGGCTGGCAGTGCATAACGCTTTTAAACATCTGAAAAGGATTACGCAAGACAACACCCTTATTCACTCTGCGACGCTTTCGGGCGGACCGATTGCTTTAAGGGACCAAGATACTGCATGGCCTATTTCTATGGAATCCTGGCTTGTCTTAACTAGTGAAGTAAGCACAACTTAGAGGTAAAGGAGTAAGGAGAAATGGCAACAAAACCTTATGAAATTATAGCTGCGCCATTTGAGGTATATGTCGCCCCGGTGGGTGAGGCTGTGCCTCTTATAGACGCGACACCTGCGGCGAACTGGGTAAAGCTCGGCACGTCTGGCGATAGAAACATGAGTGAAGATGGGGTGACGGTGACCCATGAGCAGACTATCGAGACAGACTCATTTCGCACGCTGGGCAGCACAGGACCCGTGAAAGCGGTGCGAACCAAGGAGGACTTGAGGATTAGCTTTACCCTCTTGGACCTTACCCTTGAGGAGTATGCGCGGATTCTGAACGGGAATACAGTCAGCGAGACCACGCCGAGTGCAGGCGTGGCGGGCTTTAAGGAAGTTGACCTGTACCGTGGTCTGTCGGTTACTGAGTATGCCCTTGTTATCCGTGGAGCGGGTCCTTACGGCGACGGATGGGATATGCAGTATGAGATTCCGAAGGCAGTTCTTACAAGCTCACCGACAACGGTATTTCAAAAAGGCGCACCCGCAGGACTGGAGTTTGAATTCATCGCCATCGAGGACTCGGACGCAGCCGGCGCATCAAAGCGCTTTGGCCGCCTCTTAGCGATGAATGCCGACCAAGTCTAGTAAACCTGAAGGAGGACATTGACATGGCGGAGGCATCACCAGCCAAGGCCCTGAGTAGCGCAGCACAAACCTTGCGAGCATCGGCCCGTGAACATAAACGGGCATCTGCCGCGCACAGGAATCAGGCGAAACGATGTATGCAAGAGCTGGAGAAGCTACGGATTTTTTGTGAACAGAACGGCATTACTTTAGAAATACAAACTCAAACAGGCGGAGGTAAAGACCATGGCCACAAGTAAAATCGAATCACTACTTGACCTGTCAACCGAACGTACACACCCCACAATAATCATTGACGAGAAATTGTACAACCTTGCCGTTGTCGATGATTTCGGGATTAGGGAGCAACATCGCATAGTTGCCCACAGCAAGCAGATGAGCGAACTCCAAAATAAAGGCGAGGACATTTCCGAGAAGGAGGCAGAAATCCTCGAAGGTCTCTTTAAAGATTTTGTATCACTTGTTGTACGAGACATACCCTCTGCGGTGGTGCAAGCTCTCTCTATCAACCAATGTGCTGAGATAGTCGTGGTTTTTACGGATGCGGCGGGTTTTCTGAAAGTGAATCCGCTGCCAAAGACGGAGGAGAAGAAAGGGAAACTGACTGGGGAGAAATCATCCCCAGGCTCCAGCGTTTCTACGGAGGGTCCCCCGAAAGATGGTTAGATATGCCCCTGCGATTATTAAGGCCCTATCTGGCAATGCTCCCGCGCATCATTGCGGAGGAGTCTCTACGGTTTATGACAGCCGTGGCACTGGGTACGGGCAGTTTGAAAGAGCACGAGTCACAACGCATTTTGAATAACTGGAATAGAGAAATAGGCGGCAGCCGGGAAAGGCCCCGGTTACATGCTAAAGACGACCGAACGGCTCTGGCCTTTATGGGTATCGGAGTGGAGATAGTGGAGAGAAAGAAAAAAGATGGCTGAGAATTTAGGCGGCGTACTACTTCATCTAAAAACGGATGGCAAGAAGTTTGACAAGGGTATCGATGCCGCCCACAAAAAGACTAAGAAGCTGGACAAGAGCTTTGGCAAGGCCAGCAAATCTGCGAAGCATCTCAAATCTAGCCTGCTGGCAATCGGTGCGGCCCTTGCCGTTGGTACTGGCCTAGCCATTGCCATAAAAAAGATTGCCAATATGGGAGACCAATTGGCCAAGATGTCTAAGCGGGTCAATATATCAGTGGAACGCCTATCTTCTTTCCGCCTTGCTACAGAGCTTGCAGGTACATCCTTAGAGGCTTTCGGAAAGGCCCAGCAAAAACTTGCTAGAACTATGGTTGACGCCAATCGGGGGCTTGAAACATATACGCGTGAATTTGATGAATTAGGAATTACTCTCACAGATAAGAGTGGACGGCTGAAAACCACGGAAGAAGTATTTTATGAGATTGCAGACGCTGTTAAAGAATTGGGAGTAAGCACAGAGACTACCAGCGCACTTATGGCACTTATGGGTCGTGGCGGTGTCCAAATGACGAATCTTATGATACAAGGCTCCGCTGCAATTAAGGAACAGGAAGCGGATGCGATACGATTAGGGGCAGTCTGGGATGAGATGGGTGCACAAAAGGCAGAGGCTTTTAACGATGCACTGACTAGGTTAAAATTTGCTTTCCTGGGTATCGCAAAAAGCCTTGCCGTGGCGGTCTTTCCGGCATTAACAAAAGTGATCAATTGGTTTACAAATCTAGTTGTAAAAATTCGTGGTATAAAAACGGCGCTGTCTAGTTTAGACCCCGAAGTCAAAGCACACCTCGAAAGTCTCGCCAGCCTTGCCTTTACTCTCGCGAAGACAACAGCTCTTATCGTTGGAATATCTGCCGCTCTATTGATTACAGCTAAAGCAATGTCAATTTTAACAAAGTCTATGTTACTTGCGCATGGGGTGATGCTCTTATTTGAGGCACATCCCATAATACTAGGTATTACTTTACTCACGGCGGCCGTAGTTATCGCAGCCGCAAAATTTGACATAGTAAGGGAAAAATTAGAGGGCCTTATGCGCTCAGTAGGAGCGGCTCCTTTACTAGATATGGCGAAACAAATCAAGGAAGAGCTCGGAGCATTAGACACAGTTATTAAGGAACTCGATAAAACATTCAAAAAACAAAAAACGACCGTTGATCAGCTTACGTTTTCACAAGGAGCTTATAACGCAGCCCAAGAGAAAGGCCAACAGATAGCAGTATCCTTGCGAACACCGCGGGAAGTTTTCAACAATCAAATAAGAGCACTGAACAATATGCTTGTCGTGGGTGCTATCAATTGGGAAACTTACGGCCGTGCTACAAAAAAAGCACAGGGAGACCTCGCTGCGACTCGTCTGGAAAGCAAATTAGTCAGCGCAGCTTTTGATGAGATGTCAAGTACGATAGATATAAGCATTGAGGGTGTGATACAGGGTACCCAGAGTCTATCCGAAGCGTTTAGAAATATGGTCAGAAATATCCTTTTGTCATTACAAAAAATGCTTATACAAGAACTTATCCTTGCACCAATCAAAGCGGGTATTCTTGGAGCTTTGTCTGGAGGATTAAATACTTCGTCTGGTCTTGGCATCATCAAAAGCCAGGCCACCATCCCCGCATTGAAACCTCATACGGGTGGCGTTATAGGTCGAGATGATTTCAGACTTCCCAGAATAGAAGTGCCGAGTAGTGCCTTTGCTAATGCGCCTAGATTTCATGTTGGCGGTCTTGCCAGGGATGATATTCCGGCGGTGCTTCAACGTGGCGAGGGCGTATTCACACCGGCACAAATGAAAGCTTTGGGAGCACGAAGTCAAGAAAATAACATAATTGTTAATCAAACTTTAAACATCAGTCCGGGGGTGCCGGAGGCCGTGCGGCGTGAGGTCGTGGCACTTCTGCCCCAAATGGAAAAACATGCAGTGGCTGCCGTGCGGCGTGAGCGAGGTCGCGGCGGTGCTTTTTCCAGGGATTTTGGAATGAGAAGATAAAGGAGATAAAGCTATGCCTATAGTAGCAGATGATTTGAAGCCATTTAGCGCGGCGAGTGTGCCGGAGGACGACGTAAGTACATCCGGCGGAGCCATAGATTTAGAGAGCAGTCCGGACCTGACGCAGCTCGGAGGCAACAGTGTCATCGCCATAATATCCGATGGTGCCGATACAAGGACCGCAACAATAACCGGAAGGCTGCCCACCGGTGCAGTTGACACGGAGGCCCCGGTGCTTAACGGGACAACGGAGGTTGTCGGCAGCAAGACCTTTGAGCGTTTCCTCAAGTTGGTGCTTAGTGCCACAGATGGCTCAAGGACGGTAACTGTAAAGGAAGGTTCGGGAGGCGCGACCAGGGCGACCATAGGACCTAATGAAACTACGAGACATCTTTTCTTCCAGAAGAGCGCCAGTGAATCTTCAGCGGTCACCCGCTACGAGAAGAAATTCTTTAAGAACACTCACGGGTCCATCACGCTTACAGAGGCGAAAGTAGAACTCACCGCCGACCCTGTGTCAAAGATAGAGATAGGGGTTGCTGCCAGTAAGGACGACTCCGGCTCTGTGACAAACCGCAAGACGGCACCAGGCGGGATTACCTTTGTTGACGATAACGTCGCTCAGGATGTCCCGAACCAGGAACTAGTGGCGGGCGAGGCTATCGGCGTGTGGATCAAGCAGTCTTTGGGGGCTGGAGACACGGCCCAGAAGACCACATTTACCACCGAACTAGCTGGCAACACAACCTAAAAAAGGAGGCACCTTATGAGTGCGATGACAAAAGAAGAGGCTGCGGCTCACGTTAATAGTATCCGGCGAATATGCAGGGGCCCGGCCTCAAAGGATGCGGAGAATATAAGCAATAAGTTACTGGCAGGGGAAAGGCTTACCGTTGCCGAGACGAAGATAGCCGTTGGTCTTCTGAAAGAGGAACCCGGGACCACATACACCATTGGCGACAAGGTGTTCATGGGGATTGCTAAGGTCATAGAGCATGACCATCTTGCGGCAGCCCGTATGGTAAAACGGGCTGGACGCCCAGGCTGCGGCTACGACTTCAACAAGACCATCTTGAGTAATCCCCTGGACGGTAAGAGGCGGGCCTATACGTGCCCTCAGTGTGGCGCCAGCGGTTTTTATACTCCTCCGATTATAGAGATAGAGGCAGCGTAGAATGTCATCACCGTTATTCTGGGGAAATGGTTCGGATTTATTTTGGAATAGTGACGGCTCGCGCCTGTTCTGGAGAAATCCGGTATCACAAAGTTTGGTAGCGCTGTATGAATATGGCGGGCCGGTTTCTCAGGATTTGGTGGTGGCCTGGGAGAACATCTCACCGCGGCGAAGCAAATCACTTGTTGCGCCCTGGGAGAGCAGGGGCATGGTGTCAGCATCTAAGGCTCTTCCGTGGGAATCAGGACAGGGCATTTCTCAAGACAGCGTCATTCCCTATGAGATTCTTGCCGGAGTATCAGGCAGCCTCCAGGCACCTTACGAATGGACGCTTATCCTTGCTGTCTCAGCTATTACCGGATGGGAGAGCAGGGGGCCCGTGTCTTCTTCCCGTGGCGTACCATGGGAATCAGGTCAAGGGGTATCTCAGAGCCTGGCCGTGCTCTATGAGATATTGCAGGGCCTTACGCGCAGTCAACAAACGCCTTACGAATTTTCACAGCCTGTCAATAATTCTCTTGCAATCCCGTTTGAGGTATGGGGACCGCTTACGGCCTATCCCAGCTTACCAATGCCTGCGGGCATAAAGGCCGTGCGTTTCATTCTATTGACGAACACACAAAACTTTGGAAGCCCGGAGACAGGAGCAGTCCAGACCATAGAAAAACCCGGGGCACGCTGGATGGTCACCTACCAATATCCGTCAATGGAAAGGGCGGACGCTGCGGCTGTAATCGCATTTCTTAGAAACCTGCGTGGTAGTGCTGGGCGGTTTTATGGTGGAGATCCATCGGCTGCTACGCCCTTGGGCGCCGGTGGCAGTCCGTGGGTAGACGGTGAAGGGCAGACGGGAATTAAGCTCAACACAAAGAACTGGACGCCTAGTACCGCGGATGTCTTGAAAGCCGGGGATTTCATTGCCTGGGACACACCTACAAGGTGGAGGGAACTGCATCAGGTAACAGCTGATGTGAGTAGTGATGCCGCCGGCAAGGCAACTATAGAGATTACGCCTCAGATAAGAGAAGCTTCGGTGGACAGCGCCGTACTTATTCTAAATGCGCCGACGTGCGTGATGATGCTGCTTGATGATGAACAGGCAGCGTGGGACGGGGGCGTACCGGACCTCTATGATATTACGTTTACTGCCTTGGAGGTGTTCTATAGTGGCTAGAGATGGAGCTACGACAGAGTTAATCGCGGCCACACAAGCCGGCGTTATTCGTCCTCTGATATTCGTGGAGCTCTTTTTTGATATTGGGACAACGCGTATTTGCTCAGATGTAAAAACGTGGTCATGGGGCGGAAATGATTATCTTGGTGTCGGTGATTTAGGCGGTATTGATTCCATTGAAGAGGGCTCTGAGCTTCAATCCTCCAGCATTTCAATGAGTCTGTCGGGCATCCCGAATACGTATGTTTCTGAGGCACTTGGCCAGGAGTATCAGAACAGACTAGCGAAAGTATACAAAGGCTTTCTGGATGAGAACTATCAGCTTATCGCAGACCCAGTCCTCGAATTTGAGGGCGAGATTGACGAGATGAACCTTGAGGAAGGAAAAACCGCCACAATTATGCTGACAGCGACGAACGAACTTTCAAAGTGGGAAACACCGAAGATAAGAAGATTAACCAATGCCGACCAGCAGGCCAGATTTCCCGGTGATAAAGGCCTCGAGTTTGTGAATAAAATAGCAGAAAAGGTAATTTCCTGGGGGCAAATCTGAGCATGAAAAGAGTAGAAGACTGGCCAGAGCGATTGGACGAATATGTCGAGAGTGTTAAGGACAAGCCCTTTGAGTACACCATGCATGACTGTTGTGCCTTCATGGCCATGGCTGTCATTGTCATTACCGGCGTGGACGTTATGAAAGGGTTGCGAACGTACACAGACAAGCAATCGGCTTATCGAGTAATAAAAGATTATGCAGGCGGTGGGGTTGCGGAAGCAGTTGAAAAAGCAATGAGTGACCATGGATTCCAAGAGGTGCCTCCTCTTATGGCGCAGAGAGGGGACGTCGTGCTTTTCCAGACGGAGCTCGGGGACACGACGGGTATTTGTGTGGGTGACAGGATAACCGCACCGGGCGAAAAGGGCCTGCTATTCAATCCTCTTACAGACATTAAGAGAGCGTGGAGAACAAACTGATATGCCAGTGAATGTTGCAAAAGCTGCCGTAGTAGGAGCAAGTATAGGCCTGACCGTAGCATCAGGTGGCCTTGCTTCTCCCCTTGCCGCGGCAGCCATAGGCGCTGCATTCGCTGGCGGTACGTTAGGTATTGGGCTCCTGGCACAGGAAGAGCTCGCCCCGGCAAAGACCCCAGACCTGCAGGAAGTTGCAACCCGCTCCTCACTTCCAAGGGCGGCAAGAGACCGAAAGATAATGATACGATCCTCCACGGAGCCGCAACGGATTGTCTATGGAGAGACGGTTATCTCAGGTCCTATAGTAGCTGCATTCGGCGACGATGAGGTGCAGAATAAAGAATATCTGCATCTGGTAATCGCCCTTGCCGGACATGAGCTCTCTGCTATCAGTGATGTCTGGGTCGGGGACACTCTTTCAACGAATGCAAGATTCTCAGACTCCTTACGTATAAAGCTGCATCTTGGCGATGATAATCAAGCTGCGGATGCGGACCTTGTCAGTGAAGTATTTGATTGGACAACTGACCACAGATTGAGGGGCCTAGCCTACGCCTATGTGCGGCTCAGAGTGGATGCCGATGTATGGATAAACGGATTGCCTAATTTTAAGTTTAAAGTGCAGGGCCGAAAGGTCTATGACCCACGCACCGGCCAGACGGTGTACTCAAACAATGCCGCTCTCTGTCAGCGTGATTACATCAAGGCTGATTTCGGAATCGAGGCGCCACAGAGTAAAATAGACACGGCCTCCTGGATTGCTACTGCAAACATCTGCGATGAGGACGTCCCTCTTGACGGAGGCGGCACCCAAAAACGTTATACCTGTAATGGGAGCTTCACCCTTGATAACCGGCCTATAGACATAATGACTGATTTATTGACCGCGTCAGTGGGGTTCGCATTGTTCAGACAGGGAAAATATAGGGGCTATGCCGGTGCCTGGTCCACGCCGAACACAAAGACTTTTAATGAAGATGACCTGATAGGTCCAATAACAGTACAAACTAAGATTGATAAACGAAACAGTTTTAATGCAGTTCGTGGAAGGTATATAGATGAAGACGAGGATTATCAACTGACTGATTTTCCGGCAGTGACTAGCACCGCCTATGAAGCGCAAGACGGCGGTTTGCGCGCACATAAGGACATAGAATTACCTTTTACGAGCAACAGTCCTTGTACGCAGCGCATTGCAAAAATACACCTGGAAAGGTCCAGGCTGGGAATTGTTATAACCGCCCCCATGAAGATGACCGCTTATGAGGTGTCACCCTGGGAAGTCATAAAATTATCTAATTCAAAAATGGGATGGAATGAAAAGACCTTCCGGGTGCTAAAGCGCACGCTGATGCGAGAAGGGGGTATTGAGCTTGTTTTACAGGAAGAGGTTGCAACGGTCTGGGGGTGGTCCAGTAGCGAGGAGCAGACACTTCCGGCAGTACCTACACCCACATTGCCGGACCCTTATACTGTTGCCACGCCTACAAATCTTGCCTTGGAAAGCGGTGCGGCACAGCTCCTGCAACAAGGCGATGGTACGGTCGTAAGCCGGATAAAAGTCTCGTGGACATTGGTCCCTGACTGGCTCGTACTCTCAGGCGGGAACTATGAAATACAGTTTAAGAAATCGGCAGACTCCAGCTATAGCACCGCAGCCATACTCCCGGGAGACGTTTCCTTTTCACACATTGCAGGCGTGCAGGACGGCGTGAAATACGATGTTCGGGTGAGAGCGATAAACAATGCTGGCGTCAAGGGTAGTTGGGCGACTGTGACGGATCATACCGTTATCGGTAAGACAGGCAGCCCTTCCATACCTACGGGCTTAACCGCGATTCCTTTTATCACAGCCATAGGTCTTTCGTGGAATGTAAATCCGGAGAATGATATAGCGGGCTACGAAATACAGAGGGCCGATGACCCAGGTTTTACAACTGCCGTAACCACTATAAGCAGACCTCTTAGCCTGACTTATGTGGATGAACAGTTGGCCAAGGGCACCGCAAAATATTATAGAATCCGCGCCCTCAATCGTTCCGGTGTTTTCAGTGGCTGGACTGCCGGAGTTTCAGCGGCCACTTTTGGAGTCGGAACAGACGTGTTTGATACGGTTGACCTTGACGCTTTGAGAGCCGCAGGAAAGTTGGTAGGGGTACTCCGGGCCGCAGAGATGTATTCCGGTGTAATACAAGCCTATAAAATGCAGGCGGATAACCTTGCGGCAAATATTATAAAGGCTGGACATTTGGACGTCTCGACGGCGGTCATTACTCAGGCAATTCAAATAGCCAATGCCCTTATAGGTACTGCACAGATGAAGAATTTGGCTGTCACACAGGCAAAAATTGATTATCTCCAGGTCGGCACTCTGCAGATTGCGAACGAAGCTGTTACAGTAGATAGTTCATTTTCATTGGATGCTGATGTAGCTTTGGGAGGGGTAGATGTAGAAACAGAAGTAGGGACAATCACTATGAGTACGAACGGTGGAACAGTGTTAGTGTTTGGCAAATTAAGAATACGTGTGGTTGGTGCTGGCGATTTTGGACATATTAGATTACGCAAAGATAGTCTCTCTGGTCCCGAGCTTGATTATACTGGCTACACCACCAATGTGCTTGGTGCTATGACGTTAATTGGGAAGGATTCTTCACCAGCTGGAACTCAAACATATAAACTTACTATGACTGCGCTGACCAGTAATGGACAATATACATTTCCTTCGCACAGAAGGATGCTAGTCCTTAATAGGAAAAAATGAAAACAGGCATCAGATACAATTCAGATAATGTGATATTAGGCATTGTTCAGGTTACAAAAGATTCTGATTTGGAGCTTAATATTCAAGAGGGGGAAAACCTGATTGAGGTTCCTAACGACCATCCAATATTAGGAGAACAAAGTAGTTGGCATATCAAGCCTCTTGGCCCCACTGGAATTTCATTGCGACGAAAGCCTCAGAAAATAATCGATGCTGAAACCACGAAAGAAAAGGCGGAAAAGGATGAACAGAGAAAGGCTAGTGAGGGTCAGCAGCCTATAACTTTGGATTTATTTTTGAAAGAATTCAATGAATTGAGGGCCGCGATGGGGAAACCACCCATTACAAAAGAAGATGCCCTCAGACAGATGAATAGAGGAGATAAATAAAATGGTACTTCCACCAAAAGATTATATGACAAACGAGCCAGTCCGTACAGAAGACCATCTGAAAGCAGCATTTGAAGCTATGAGAGACACTGTTATCTCCTGGCTATATGCCCGCGAACAATCTACGCCCGACATGACGGTTTTGGTTGAGGCGGGGATTATTTTTAAGTCAGACAATAGTGGTATAGTAAGTTACGCAGGTGGGAGTTCGCCTACAGTAACAGCCCCCAGTAGTGACCCTCGCATCGACCTTGTACATATTGGAGATGACGGAGTGGTTGGTGTCACGACTGGTACAGAAGCAGCCTCTCCTGTCGCTCCCACTTATCCCGATGACAAAGTTCCTATATGTGAAATATATCTCCGTGTGGGAGCTACCAGTATCAAGGACACAGACGACAGCACGAATGGTTATATCAGCAAAGATGCAAGGCCGTTTTTGCAGAATAAAGCTGTTGGAGGCGGTAAGACAACCAGAATAGAATTTACTAGGACTGCCGCCGCCGGGTCGGGAAATCAGGTAGTTACTGGAGCAGGCTTCGCACCTAAAGGGGTAATCGTATTTGCGAGTGATGGCAGTCGAGCATCTTGGGGCATGGGTGATGATTCAGACTTGGATG
Organism: Candidatus Bathyanammoxibius amoris; assembly: GCA_024451685.1. Classification (NCBI taxonomy): domain Bacteria; kingdom Pseudomonadati; phylum Planctomycetota; class Candidatus Brocadiia; order Candidatus Brocadiales; family Candidatus Bathyanammoxibiaceae; genus Candidatus Bathyanammoxibius; species Candidatus Bathyanammoxibius amoris. The sequence continues at coordinate 19,534 of JAMXCW010000020.1, forward strand.
CGTGTTTGAACCAGAAAGGGGCAACCGATTTCCAAATCCAGACAGGAACTATTATCCGCATTGGCAGTAGTGCAGGCAATGATATGTTTGGGGGTTTAGTTTCTCTAGACGCAGACGGCTTTACCATCGGGTGGACTAAATACAATTCTGGAGTGGACATTACTTGTGAGGCAATCGTATGGGCATAAAAATTATTTATCGAATTTCAGATAAGGCTGTAGTTGGAACGGCGAGGGGTAAACAACCAGTATTTGTAGAGATGCTTAACATTGTCAACAGTGAGTGCGGCGGTGTTCTAAGTGATTACAGTTGGGCTGAAGTGGCCAACATTCCAGAGGGGCATAAAGTTGTTATCGTGCCAGATGGTACGGCAAGAACTGAAGTGAATATGGATGCAGTAGATAAAAGAAAAGAAGCTAAACTCGACGAATGGGCACCCTTTATTGAGGCTATGGAGGCTAAAGATTCAATGGTTAAAGGGGCTTTCAGGGATATGGTTAAGGAGAGGATGCCTTAAATAAATGACAAAGGTGGCAAGGAAAAGCGTATGAAAGCCATTCGCGATAAGTATAGGGATAAAAGTTCTGACCAGATTATCGCTGCGGATGTCTTGGAATACGCGAAAGAGAAGTTGCTTCAGGAGTTGGGGATTAAGGAGTAACGTTACACAATGGAATTCCCTGCAATGTTCCATAGAATAATGTTCGTCGAGTGCGTGGGTATCGGCGATCCTCCGGGGGATGATTTACTGGCGTTTTCCCTGTCCTTGATAAAGGCCATAGACATGACCCCTCTCGGAGACCCGGTTATACGCTACGCAGATGTAGGAGCGCTCTCAGGCACAACCGTTGTGGCTCCGATGAAAGAATCCGCCTTACAACTGCATACCTGGCCAGAGCAGGGGGAAGGTTTTATGACCCTGTTGCTGTACTCCTGCAAGGACTACGAACCGCAGAAGGTCCTGGATATGATTGAACAGGCTTTTCATCCCGCCGCCCGGCAGTGGAAGGTGGTCTAGCCTTCCGCCTTTCACTGCCCCTCTCCCTTTCCCGGCCAGGGAACGGTGCTCCCAGATGCGATTTAAGGGCATTACATGCCCCTCGTGGTGGTTTGGCTAGGGTCGGGCAAGCGCGTGGCCCCATGCGGCGACACAGCGCGTCTGGCGCAGAACTGGCTCGGTTCGTAACCAATCTGTCACCGTGTAACCAGATTGTAACTGGTCAAAGGGTGCTAAATGTGGCCGATGGTGGGGAAACGTAGCGCAACGATGTTTTGTGTAAGCTATTTAATGGCAAGGTGATAATCATAAATACAATGGTGATAATATGGTGGAGGATAAGGGAGTCGAACCCTCGACCTCTTGAATGCCATTCAAGCGCTCTCCCAACTGAGCTAATCCCCCACTTCAACAGCAGGATCTTCAAATCAAGTGGATGAGGTTAAGACCTGGCTCGGTCCGTAACCTGTACGTCTAACTTATAATCCATACCGCGGGTGTGTCAAGTTTTTTATTTGAAGTGCAAGTGCGTTATGATATTATGCGTTACGGCAATCTGGTCCCACCAACTATCATGCGAAAGAACGCGTATAACTTCTCTGAACTGGAGCCCAAATGGCGTGAGTATTGGGAGGATTGCGGGCTCTTCCGTATGCAGGAGGACTCCACCAGGCAGAAATTCTACTGCCTGGTAATGTTCCCCTATCCCTCCGGTACGCTCCACGTCGGTCACGCCCGGAACTACGTCATCGGGGACGTTGTGGTGCGCTACAAGCTGATGAGGGGCTTTAACGTCCTCTCGCCGATGGGCTGGGACGCCTTCGGACTGCCCGCCGAAAACGCGGCTATAAAGGAAAAAACAGCCCCCGCCGTATTTACATCCAAAAATATCGTCGCCATGAAGGAGCAGCTCTTTAGCTGGGGTACGGGCTACGATTGGACCAGAGAGATAGCGGCCAGTAACCCGGACTATTACAAGTGGACCCAGTGGATATTCCTCAAGCTGTACGAGAAGGGCCTTGCCTATAAGAAGAAGGCGTCGGTGAACTGGTGTCCCTCCTGCTCCACGGTGCTGGCGAACGAGCAGGTGCTGGACGGCCGCTGCGAACGCTGTGACGACGCTGTCGTGCAGAAGGATTTGGAGCAGTGGTTCTTCAAGATAACCGATTACGCCCAAAAACTTCTCGATGACCTGGAGCAGCTCGAGCACTGGCCTGAAAGGGTCAAGCTCATGCAGCGGAACTGGATAGGCAGGAGCGAGGGCACCAGGGTCGATTTCAGGATAGAGGGCAAAGATATTCCCACCGGAACGACAATTTATGGACACGGAGATAAGATGCGGTACTCTTATGAGCATAAAGGTCTAGACATCCGCCTCCGCTGTTTCACCACCCGGCCTGACACACTTTGCGGGGCGACCTTCATGGTACTGGCCCCTGAACACCCGATTATCAAAACGCTGGTGGAAGGCAATAAACGCCGGGAGGAGATCTTGGAGTTTGTCGAGAAGGCGAGGAACGAGAGCATTATTGAGCGTTCCGCCGCGGATACCCGGAAGGAGGGTATTTTTACCGGCCACTACGTGATAAACCCGGTGAATAATGAGAAAATACCGCTATGGGTCGCCGACTACGTGCTTATGGAGTACGGCACCGGGGCGGTGATGTCCGTGCCTGCCCATGACCAGAGGGATTTTGGGTTCGCGCGGCAGTACGACCTGCCCATAAAAGTGGTCATCCAGCCCGAAGGCAAGAACCTTGACCCTGCCGCCATGAAAGAGGCATTCACGGACGACGGGGTGCAGGTAAATTCCGGGCAGTTTGACGGGCTGCCCAACAGGGAGGCGATGGAGAAGATAACCGAATATCTGGAACACATGAATAAAGGCGCCGGCACGGTAAGCTATAAACTCAGGGACTGGCTCATCTCGCGCCAGAGGTACTGGGGGGCGCCCATCCCGATAATTTATTGCAAGGAGTGCGGCCATCTGCCCGTCCCGGAGGCGGAACTGCCGGTGTTATTGCCCGAGATTAAGGATTTAAGCTCGGCGAAGGGGAGTCCGCTGGTCAGGGACAAGGAATTTGTGAACGCAAAGTGCCCGAAGTGCGGCGGAAGCGCCCGCAGGGAGACGGATACCATGGACACGTTTGTGGACTCTTCATGGTACTATCTCCGGTACCTTTCTCCCCGGGACGATAAGAGGGCCTTTGACCCGGAGACGGTGAACAGGTGGCTTCCGGTAGACCAGTACATAGGCGGGGTGGAGCACGCCATACTGCATCTCCTTTATTCACGGTTCATCACAAAGGTTCTCTGCGACCTCGGTCTTGTAAGTTTTCAGGAACCCTTCCAGAACCTGTTTACGCAGGGCATGATAATTAAGGGCGGCGCGAAGATGTCGAAGTCAAAGGGCAACGTGGTCAGCCCGGAGGCGATTATAGAGAGATACGGCGCCGACACCCTGAGACTTTATCTGCTGTTTATAGGGCCACCGGAGAGGGACGCGGAGTGGACGGACAGGGCCGTAATAGGCGGATTCCGCTTTCTGACGCGGTTGTGGCAGAAGGTTGCAAGGCACGCAGACGAGTTGAGACACGTGGAGGTGTGGGAAGGAGACGTTGCCTCACTCCCTGACGAGTCAAGACGTATTTACAGGGCCACCAACAGGGTCATAAAAGAGGTGACCGAGGACATTGAGGGCTCATGGCACTTTAACACGGCCATTGCGGCCGTCATGGAGTTGTTTAATCAGGTGGAGAGATTTGAGGCCGGCGACCCTGTCTCCAGGCAGGTTCTCCGTCACTCCCTGGAGAGTATTATGCTCCTGCTTTCTCCGTTTGTGCCCCACGTGTGCGAGGAGATGTGGGAGACGCTCGGCAACGACCGCGGCATCTTCCGTCATGGATGGCCGTCCTACGACGACAGCGCCGTACAGGAGGAACAACTGGAGATAGTATTACAGGTCAACGGCAAGGTGCGCAGCAGGCTTACCGTATCTCCCGATACCGGGGAGGAGGAAATAAAGGCAATGGCCCTGGACGATGAGAGGGTAAAAGAGTTTCTTAACGGTAAGAAGGTGATAAAGGTCATCTCTGTTCCGCATAAGCTTGTCAATATAGTGGTGAAGTAAATCATTATAAAAGACTTGACACGTTGCCTGAAGGAGATAAAATTCTTCTATCTGGCTTATGCGGTTTGGGTTAGAGGGGGATAACCGGCAAGGCCGTCTGTAACAATCTGTAATAAATGGGCTCCTGAAGAGGCCAAAATGGCAGGAACGGCGGTTCTAAAGAGGTTTCAATCTGGAGTACGATAAAACTCGTTTGAGAGACAAAAAGTTTATCTATCTATTGAGCTCCCTTTACAGAGGCGGCGAAATGAGACCACTATTTTTGATTCTCTTAGGGTTTTTAATTACATTTCCCCTGGGGTGTTTTCTTAACCCCTTTAAATCAACCCCGGACGCAGAACGCTTCAAATACACCGCTTCCGGCAAGGAGGTGAAGGGCAGATCAAGCGGCCTGGAGAGGCCCGAAGAGGCTTTAATTTCCCGCCCTGAGGTGATAGTGAAAGAAACAACGGTTATAAAGGAAAGGGATGTTACCGTTGTTGAGCAGGGAGTCGCCGTTTTTGAAGGAGCCCCCTTGTTTACGGTCATCTATTACGCAAGGGGTCCTGAGCAGCGGGCCAAAGGCCCGGCAAACAAGTCCAATTCCAGTATATATAAAAGGGCCAAGGAGGCCCATATGACCCACATGCTGCAAACAGGCCCGTATGCGGCCTATTACAAGCAGATACGTGACAGGGTTAAATTACACTGGAATTTCTTGTACAACGACGTAGATGGGATAAATTACAAGACCTTCAACGATCTTCCCATAATAATTGACGCCAGGATAAACCGTTCCGGGATTGTCAGCAATGCCAGAATCGTCGAAAACGCAGGCAATCCGGTACTGGCAGCGCTTATCAAGGGAGCTATTGAGACGGTCCTCATAGACAGATTTCCCCGCGGTATAGACGACGAGTTTATTAATCTGGACTTTCAATGGTATTTCGAAGGCTAGTTAAAAGTTTTAAGAAGGGCCGTCGTCCCAAACTCAAACCGGTGTGATGGACTTTTCCCGTTTTAGCCAATCGTTTGAAAAGGCCGAACTCTTACCCGTCTACGCAGTCTATGGGGAGGAAGAGTTCTTCAGACACGAGGCGGTCTCGTTAATTCGGTCTCGTGTCCTGGTGAAGGAGGATGCCGGGGTCTCCCTTATAGAGATAGAGGGTCCGGAGACCTCCTTTCCTGCGGTTGTAGAAGAACTGGAGACGTTGCCTTTTTTTGGTTCCGAGGGGAAAAGGCTGGTAGTGGTTCATGGGGCGGACAGGCTGGTGGCCCGCAGCCGTGACCAGCTCATCAAGTATATGGAGTCTCCTTCCCCCTTCGGCTGTCTGGTGCTCGTTTGTGATGAACTGGACAGGCGGACGTCGTTCTACAATAAACTCAAGCGGATGGGCGGGGCTGTTGCATGTGAAAAGATTCAAGATGCGCGGCTTCCGTCCTGGATAGTGGACAGGGCAAAGTCGTGTGGGAAGCAGATAACCCTTGACGCCTGTAACATCTTGGCCGAAAATGTAGGTAACAGCCTGTCCCTGCTGGCCGGACACGTGGAGAAGCTCGCCATATCGGTGGGCAGGCGGCAGGAGATAAAGCCCGAGGACGTGGAGGGGCTGGTGGGCACGGACCGCCAGCGCGACGTCTTTGAGCTCACGGGTGCGGTGGCCCGAAAGGATTTCCCGAAGGCCCTGAGAATCCTTGGCCAGTTTTTAAGTTTGGCGGGCTCCGGGGAGGAGATAGTGAAAATAATCCCCCCTCTCAGGTGGCAGATAGGGAGGCTCTGGCGTGCGAGGCGCATCCTGGACGACGGTGGAGACAGGGAGGCGCTTACTTACAGCCTGCGTGTCCCCAGGCGATACGTTGATGACCTGGTGGAACAAACCAGGTTGTTTTCTGAGGAAGACCTTGAGCGGGACTACCAGTTACTGCTGGAAGCCGACCTTGAGGGGAAGACCGGGGCCGGTAACAATAAGATTATCCTTGAGAAACTGATATTCAAACTATGCAAATAGATACAATATAGGAGAAGCGAAACATGAAGTTTTTCATAGACACCGCGGATGTAAAAGAGATAAAAGAGGCCAACAGCCTCGGCATTCTGGACGGTGTAACCACAAACCCGACACTCATTTCAAAGACCGGCAGGCCGTTTATGGAGGTGGTTGAGGAGATATGTTCCATTGTTGACGGCCCGGTAAGTCTTGAGGCTGTCAGCCTCAAGGTGGATGAGATGGTCGAGGAAGCAAGAGGGCTTGCGAAGATTGCAGATAACGCCGTAATAAAAATTCCCCTCACCCCGGACGGCCTGAAGGCCACGAAACAGGTGACAGGAGAAGGGATAAAGGTCAACATGACCCTGTGCTTCTCATCCAACCAGGCGCTTCTCGCCGCAAAGGCGGGGGCGACCTACGTAAGCCCGTTCGTGGGACGGCTGGACGACAAGGGCCAGAACGGGATGGCCCTGATAGAAGAGATACGCACCATTTACGACAATTACGGGTTTAAGACCGAGATCATCGTGGCCAGCATTCGTCACCCCATGCACGTGCGTGACGCAGCGCTTATGGGCGCCGACGTAGCCACCATACCGTTTGCGGTCTTCAACAAGCTGGTTCAGCATCCACTCACCGACGCGGGCATCAAGCAGTTCCTGGCGGACTGGGAGAAGGTCCCTAAGAAGGAGATGGCAACAGCCGGGGCTTCCGGCAGGTAAGCTTGTTTAGACAACCCGGCAGCCTGTCTGTCCAGCCATTTTTTGCTCGTTTGTTGTCCGCCCCTATATTTCCGTATGGCAGCCCAGGGTCGTACCATTCTAGCTAACTTTAGCCCTGGGAATAGATTTTGGAAACGTTTATTCACCGCAGGGCTTCAGCCCTGCGGCACCCCCAGGTTTTTATGTAGCGTGGCAGCCCCTACTCTACATATCGTGCAGAGACACTTAAAGCTTTCTTCTCCACTTTACACCTCCAGCCGTGTCTTCCAGGATGACGCCAAGCTCGCCGAGCTTATTTCTAACATCGTCTGCCAGCTGGAACTGTTTGGCCTTGCGCAGATCCTCCCTGGTCTCTATCAGCAGGTTAATGAGACCCTCTTCCTTGGTGTCACCCCCGGTCTTACGCTGAGGCTCTTCCGTGACTATTCCCAGGACGTCACCCCCGAAGGTATGAAAAAGGGAATCAATCTCCCGAAGCGTCTTCTGGCCCAGTTCCTGCCCCGAATTCAGGATGATGTTCACCTCCTTTGAGAACTGGAACAGCACTCCAAGTGCCTCCGCGGTGTTGAAGTCGTCGTCCATGGCCGCCAGGAACCGCTTTTTGTACTCCTCCACCTTCTTCAGGACGGTCTCTTCCGGAGGTGTGTCCTTTGCATCTCTCAGGCGTTCCTTTACCTCCGTTACCGGTATGAGCAGGTGTTCAAGTCCGGTGGCGGCGGCGTTCAGGGCCTCGTCGGTATAGTCCAGCGGGCTGCGGTAATGCGAGTTCAGTATGAAGAACCGTATCGCCAGTGGGTTATGCACGGCGAAGGCGGCCTTCAGGGTGATAAAGTTGCCAAGGGACTTGCCCATCTTCTGCCCGCCAACGGTGACCATGTTGTTATGCATCCAGCACCTTACGAAGGGTTTCTTGTTTGCCGCCTCGCTCTGGGCTATCTCGCATTCGTGGTGGGGAAACACGTTCTCAAGCCCGCCGCCGTGGATGTCGAAGGTCTCGCCCAGATATTTCATTGACATGGCCGAGCACTCAAGGTGCCACCCCGGGAAACCGTATCCCCAGGGGCTTTTCCACTGCATGAGGTGGTTTGCCTCGGCCCTCTTCCACAGGGCGAAATCCAGCGGGTAGCGCTTATCAGGGTTGGGTTCTATCCGCACGGATGTCTGGAGGTCTTCGAGCCGCCTGCCGGAGAGCTTCCCGTAGGGTTTGAATTTGTTGACGTCGAAATACACCGAGCCGCTGACCTCATACGCGAACCCGTTTTCCAGAAGCTTTTCCACCAGCGCTATCTGTTCGGGGATGTGTCCGGTGGCCCGGGGCGCGATGTCCGCCCTTAACACGCCAAGGGCGTCCATGTCCTCAAAATAACTCTTCATGTATTTCTCTACCAGTTCCATGGGCTCCACGCGCTCAAGCCGTGCCCGTTCCTCTATCTTGTCCTCACCCTCGTCGGCGTTGTCGGTCAGGTGGCCGACGTCTGTAATGTTCTGGACGTACCGGACCTTGTACTTCATGTGCCGTAGGTAACGGACGATAACGTCGAAGCTGACGTAGCTCTTGGCGTGTCCCAGGTGGGGATGGTCGTAGACCGTGGGGCCGCACACGTAGATGCCGACCATGCCCGGATGCAGCGGCTTGAACTCCTCTTTTTCCCTGGTAAGTGTGTTGTATACCTTAAGGGTCATGGTTAATCCTTGCCGGAAGATTTTCCGGGCAGCGCCTCTTTCAGCCTCTCCGTTGATTCCTTTGCTACTGCTTTCGGGATGGAAATTATGTTGTATAACTCAGGGCCATGCGGTTTGACGAAGGTGCCAAGGCAGACATTACATGCGTTGCTTTGCGTTAACGGGTTCTGATGTCTTGCGTGAATCCCGGCAGCCACAGGTACATAAGCCTTGGGGTATCCGTCTCCGGCCACCCGAAAAGCCGGCGTACACCGGGGGATGTGACACCTTGCATGATGCTGAACAGGTCACTCAGACCCCATTTCCGCTCATATTTTACAACCAGTGCCTCGTCCAGCCCGGCCAACTCCTTTGCGGCCTCTATGGCGTCAGAGAGATAGCCCAACTGATCTATCAGTCCGCTCTCCAGGGCCTGCTGGGCGGTGTATATTCTTCCGTCGGCGAGTTTCTTCACTTCATCTACGGGCATGTCCCTGCCGGTGGCGACAACGTCCACAAATCTCTCATACAGTTGTTGTATTATACCTTCCAGTACCGCCTTTTCCTCCGGACGCATCGGCCGGGTGGGTGAGCCCAGGTCCTTCATGTCACCGGAGGTGATAGAGTCGTCTTCTACGCCGTATTTCTGGATGAGTTCCGATATATTTATGAGGGGTAGTATTACCCCTATGCTGCCGGTTATGGTGGTGGGGTGCGCGAGAATCTTATCCGCCGCCGCCGCGATGTAATACCCCCCTGAGGCCGCGACGCCTCCCATTAACACCACAACCTTCTTCTTCTTCTCTTTCTTATATTCCAGTATTTCATTATATATTATATCGCTGGCGGTCATCCCCCCGCCGGGGCTTTCTATCAGCAGCAGGACGGCCTCCACCTTGTCGTCGTTCTTGATTTGTTTTAGTTGTTTCTTAAAACCTTCTACGGTTCCCGCGTCACCCGCGAATAATGAGTTGGATGCGGTGGTTATGAGGCCCTGGATGGATACAATGACAATCTTCTTCTCGCCGCTTCCTTCCACCACCTTCTCTATATACTCCTGATCGAGCGTCTGTCTCCCGCTGACCAGCGGTCTCCAGGCCTCGAAGCTGTTCACTATCATTAACACGAGAAGAAGACTGGAGAGAAAGAAAAAGAAGGCAACAGAGGCACCCGCCCAGAAGACGATTCCTCTACCGCCTGTTTTTGCCTGCTTTTCGTCCATATTGTGTCCCCTGTAGAACAAATTCTGATTTCTCGCAATTATAATGAAATTAGGAGCTTAGGCAAGAACTAAAACATAGCGGCAAAGGGGTGCGGGCACGTTCTTCGCCTGATGGGGATTTTAAAGTTGTAGTGGTAGAGTAGGGGCAGGTCTTGCGCCTGCCCTGTTTGGGCGACCGCCCGCCTACTTTCCCGGTGCGTGTCTGAGGTAGGGCGGTGCGCCCTTTTCCCTGGGAATAAGGAGGTCGTGCTCTATATCGAGGGTGTCGAGTATCTTTGCGGCCATAAAGTCGACGATATCATCGAGCCCCCTGGGATAGTGGTAGAGGCCGGGCATGGCGGGAAGCACGCAGGCCCCCGACCTTGAGAGCCTCAACATGTTTTCGAGATGTATGTCGGTAAGCGGTGTCTCTCTGGGTACAACGACAAGTTTACGGCCCTCTTTCAGCGCGACACTGGCCGCGCGCTGGATAAGGTTTGTGGCCAGCCCGCATGCGACGGCGCCGAGGGTGTTCATGCTGCACGGCACTATCACCATACCTCCGGAGGGGAAGCTGTTTCCGGAGGCCAGGGGCGCGTCCAGCTGTGTGACCTTATAATACCATACGGGGCAGTTTGGCCTCCCGACGAGCGCGTCTATGTCGGGGTCGTCTATATCGAGTTTAAGGCCCAGCTCCCGTTCTATAACAATGAAAGCGGCCTCCGATACGCTTAGATGTATCTGGATGCCCTTGTCACACAGCACATGCAGCAACCTGCGGGCGTACAGCATCCCGCTTGCACCCGTGATTGCCACTACAACGTTGTTTTCCAATACAAAAACCCTCTCAAAAAGTACCTGAATAATTTATGTGGCCTTACTCTAACATAAGATGATAGTAGTAATTGCAGCGGG
>JAMXCW010000021.1 GCA_024451685.1 Candidatus Bathyanammoxibius amoris
TTGACAAGCATGGTGTTACCTCACAGCTGAGCCAGAACGAACTCCAGGACCTTGTAGAGTTCATGAAGGCACTGTAATCATCTTGGAAGGACGGGGGATTTTTGTCCCGCATTTAGTGCGGGTTCACGGAGGGGCGGCATGTATGTAGAGAGGACGCGTCCTCTACATCGCTGCCCCTTTCGTGTTTACAGGTTTCGGTAGGGCGGATTGTTATTCGAGCAGTTTTTTTATCCTCTTTCTTCCCCACAGACTTGTAGGGCCTACCACCACAAGATTGCGCCTCTCAGGTACGAATATCTCACGTACTACTGCAGACACCTCTTCCGGTGTTATGTTGTGCACCTTTTGGGCCTGAATCTCCGGCCTGTCCGGCTCCGCCGGCGCCATTAACAACTCCTCCGCCCCGAACCAGTTGGCCATGGCCAGCGGACTGTCCATGGTGAATTGCATCTGCCCAAAGACCCTTTCTTCTGTCCGCGCCAGTTCTTTCGGTGAGATGCCGCCTTCTACAAGTTTGTCTATCTCTCCCATTACGGCCATAACGGTCTTTTCGAAGTTTGCCTTTTTCGTAGACGTATATATGTCAATGGAACCTACGTCTGAAAAGAGTGTCGGGTAGGAGCTGATATCGTAGACCAGTCCCAGTCGCTCCCTCAGGTTGGATGAGAGCCTGGAGCTTATACCCCCTCCAAGGACGTCGGCAATGAGGAGCGTCACCAGGACTTTCGGGTGCTTGTACGGGTATGCCTTGTGGCAGAGCTTGAAGTGTGTCGTTTGTGAGGAGAGTTTTTTAAAGATACATTTTGGGGCCTTCTGTTCTACTATGAGTGGAGGTTTATTCGCGGTCAACTTGCCCTGGAACCCGCCGAATATGTCCTCTATCCAGCCTTTTGCGTCTTTCTTTTCGAAATTACCGCTTATACATAACACGACATTTTCCGGCACGAAGAAATTGCCATAATGTTCCTCCAGGTCTTCCTTTGATATGCCGGCGATGGTCTTCTTATCACCAAACGGCGCGTAGTCTCGTGCGTTCGTCTTCCACATGAGACCGTATGATATGTCGTCAAGACACACGTAGTCGCCCTTCTCGTCCATGAATAGGCTTGTTTCCTCCTGGATGATACGTTTCTCGGTGTTTAGGTCCTCTTCCCTGAAATTTCCTCCCAGGAGGATTGAACCAAGTATCTCAAGGGCCCTCCTGCAGTGCTTCTTGTGAGTCTGTATTATTATGGCGGAGTGTTCGGGAGAGGCATACGCGTCTACCTCTCCACCTATGTCGTCCACGGCCTGCAACAGCCCGAGTGAACCCTCAAAGCCCCGTGGTCCCCTGAAAAGCATGTGTTCCAGGAGGTGCGAGAGGCCCAGTTTCTCGTCCTTCTCGTAGCGGGCCCCGGTCCCGACGTAAGCCTCGGCCACGATTGAGTGTATGTGCGGCATGTGTATAAAAAGGATGCGGAGCCCGTTTTGGAGTGCTTCTTTCTCGTAGGTGTACATGTTTGTTTAGGGAAGGACGCTGACCTTTCTGCCTTCTATCTTTAGTCTGCCCTGTTGGAAGAGACGTATGGCCTCTGGATAGGCCGCACATTCTTCCTCAAAGACCCTTTCTGCCAGAGACTCCGGCGTGTCGTCGTCTCTGACGGATATGACCCGCTGGAGGATGATAGGCCCGTTATCATACGTGTTGTCCGCGAAATGCACGGTGCAGCCTGAGACCTTCACGCCATTGTTGAGCACGGCCTCATGTACCTTCTTACCCCACAGACCCTTTCCGCAGAACGAGGGTATCAGGGCTGGGTGGATGTTCATGACCCTGCCCGCATATTTCTCAGGGATTGTGTACAGGCAGTTAAACCCCGCCATGATTACAAGGTCTACCCTGTATTTGTCCAGCTCCGCGGTGATTTCGGTGCTGAATTCCTCTGCGTCCCCGTATTTTTTTCTCTCGACCACGGCCGTGGGTATACCGTGGCCCTTTGCCTTATCCAGGCCAAAGGCGTCCGTGCGGCTGCTGACGACCACCTCTATCCGGGCGTCAAGCGACACCTGCTCTATTTTTTCAATAATGTTCTGAAGTGTTCTGCCGGTACCGGAGAGAAGGACGGCGAGATGTATTGGCCCCTGCATGTCTCTAGTGCCTGAAAACGTTTCTTTGTAAAGGTCAATGGGAACAAGGGTTATTCTATCAGTCCCAACTGAAAAAGCAACGCCTTTTGCCGGATGTACCATACCCGAAAAAGGGACTGCCTGCGGTTTGCGGCCGGCCCCGGTAGTTTTTGCGCATATTTATTAGAATTGATTAAGCGCGGGGTATAAGTAAAATGGCATTAATATGAAGGGCCGGGCTTAACGTGAACTCTATTTATTTGGCTTAAAAAACCTTTTTCTGCACGAAGGGGACATTGTAATGAAAAAGGACACGGCTGTTTTCGTTTTTCTCATATTGTTAATCATACAGGTCCTTTATTGTGAGAATACGTATGCTGCCTCGGAGTCATCGGGGCCTGAAGCTGCGGGTGAGGTGTCTCAAGGGGTTGTGGATGACTATTATGGAGAACTTACAGGGGGTTTGTTGAATTGGATGAAAACAAATGGCGCCGTTCTTAACAAACAGCCGGGATGCACGGTGCCTGAACCGGGTCCAATCGCCGAGCCGCCGCCTTCTCCGCCAAAAGGTCTGTCGAAGGATATGGAGAGTCTTTTTCGCGACTATTATGCCGGTGGAAACATGCTGGCGGAGATTGATAAGATCTACGGTGCTGACCTTCCAACCGACATAAAGTTCATGGAGCTGCAGGAAAAGGGCACCCTCCTTATTGAAAAGGGTTACGTTGGAAAGAAGAAGGAGGGGTGGCTTGCGGGCACCATGGGCCGTCTGAAGCAGGTCGTCGAGAAGGCGTCTTCTTTACAATCCGGGGAGCAGGAGAAATCAGCCGTCAAGAGAGAAGACCTGCCGTCTTCAGGACTGACGGTTTATAGAATAGTCGATAAAGACTACGATTCGGAAGGCCAGAGCGGGCGGCTGACGGTGACGCTCCGGTTGGGAGGGGGAAAGGCGCTTTCTGAGGAAGTGCCGGAGAAGATGATTGAGATGCAGCTGCCCGGCAGCGGTGAGTGGATTCCCCTGGTGGAGGGGGAAGACATTCCAGAGGGTACCCGGATCTATACAGGTAACGGACATACAATTCTTCAAGACGGGGACGGCAATTTCTACAAAATTCCTCCTATGACCAAGGTGGACGTGGGGGAGGACCAGCACCTCAGATATAAGGCTGACAAAGAAGAGATTGAGTCCGATTAACCCTGTGTTCAGGCGAATTGACAGGGGCTGGCGGAAGACCGTATCCAATACTAATACTGTTATGGGGTTACAAGAGACGGCCTAAGCGCTTGCTTTAGTTTGTATAATCTGATAAACTTCTTTTAGGAAGCTCTGGCCTGTGCGTGTATGAGGAACACGGGGTTTGAACCGACACTTCAAACCGAGGGAGCTCGACTCAAGAGGCCATATGCCGGCCGTTATGGCCGACAGAAAGACGTTCTTGGCGGCTCCCACTTAAGAGATGCGGGTTCTCGATATCCTACTCCTCTCACGGCAGGTTGGAGCTTTTTTTAGGCCAGGATACGACACGGCGACATTACCCTGGACGACAAGGTATGGAACTGTTTGACCTCAACAATGCCGGAAAGGTAGACCCCCCCCCTGATGCCCCCCTCGCCGTAAGGATGCGCCCCAGGAAGATAGAGGAATTCGCGGGGCAGTCACATTTCTTCGGACCCGGCAAATTGCTGCGGCGCATGCTCAAGGCCGACAGGTTGTGCTCCCTCCTGCTTTACGGCCCTCCGGGCACGGGAAAGACCGCACTGGCGCACGTGATAGCAAACACCACGAGGGCCCATTTCGAGGAGATAAACGCCACCACCTCCAGCGTAAAGGACGTCCGTCGGATTATAGTGGAGGCGAAGGACAGACAGTTCAGACTGAAAAAAAAGACTATTCTCTTTGTCGACGAGCTTCACCATTTTAACCGCACCCAACAAGACATATTGCTGCCGGACGTGGAAAAGGGGACAGTTATACTCATAGGCGCAACCGTGCACAACCCTTACTTTGCCATTAATTCCCCCATCATCTCACGCTCCCAGATATTCCAGTTTGAACCCCTTTCCGGAGACGACATAAAGTTGCTGATTAAGAAGGCGCTTGCCGATAAAGAGCGTGGTCTGGGCAACTTCAAGGTCAAGATGGAAGAAGACGCCCTGGAACATCTGGCCGGGATGTCGGATGGAGACGCCCGCCGGGCACTCAACGCGCTCGAGGTGGGTGTACTGTCGGCTGAGCCGGACAGCCGGGGTATAATTCACTATGACCTTGAGGTGGCCGAGGAATCCATCCGCAGGAAGGCCATTGTTTATGACAGGGACGGGGACGCCCACTACGATGCGGCATCGGCCTTTATAAAGAGCATGCGGGGCGGAGACCCGGACGCGGCCCTCTACTGGATGGCCAAGATGATAGAGGCCGGGGAAGACGTGCGTTTTATAGCGCGCCGGGTAGTGATTTTTGCCTCTGAAGACGTTGGGAACGCGGACCCGATGGCCCTGGTGCTTGCCAATGCCGCCCTTGGCGCCCTGGAGTTTGTGGGTATGCCCGAGGCCAGGATACCCCTTGCGCAGGTAGTCACGTACGTGGCGTGTGCCCCAAAGAGCAACGCCGCTTACCTTGCTATAGAGGAGGCACAGAAAGACGTGAGGGAGGAAAGGACGATGGCCGTGCCGGGACATCTCAGGGATGCCAACTATCCGGGCGCAGCGGCGCTGGGACACGGCAAGGGGTACAAGTATCCTCACAATTACAAGGAACAATGGGTAGAGCAGGAATACATCCCGCAAAAAAAGCACTACTACAAACCTAAAAAAGTCGGTGCCGAATCTGAGATAAAGGCCAGACTGGAGAAGTGGAGAAAGGAAACCGACAGGGATAATTCTGAGGAGAAAGGCCGCTGAGAGGAAGACACTTCTGCAAAATCCGCTCCACTACCGGGCGTCACCCCGGTCCGCCGCCGGCGGGACCGGCCTCTGACAAGGCCCCGGCGTTGTAGAAATTCCCCAGGACATCTTCCTTCGCTTCATTTCACGAGGTGCTTCATTTTACGATGCAGGTGTGTGGAACAGCCTCTGCATGAGACGGTGGGCGCGGGAGTTTTCAGCGGTATCTGGACAAGGTATGGAGATGGAGGATTGGGGGCAGTATGTATCTCAGGAACGGCTCACAGATAGCAATCATAGGAGGAGGGCCAGCAGGCTGCTTTTTCGCGAATTTTGCGAATCGTCTGGCCAGGCGGAAGGGGCTTGACGTCTCTGTGACCATATTTGAGTGGAGAGACTTCTCGCGGCCCGACAAGAGGGGTTGCAATATGAGTGTGGGTGTGCTGGCCGAGAACCTTTACTACAAGCTTGACGGCGCGGGCATTTCCGTGCCGGAAAGCTGCGTTCAGTCAAGGATAGAGAGCTACCATTTTATTACGCGAGAAGACAGCATATCTTTACACCACCCCAGGTCCGGTCACAGGCCGCGGATAGTGACCGTATTCCGGGGTAACGGCCCACCGGGTTCAAATCTTGGAGAAGGCGCCAGCTTCGACGACTTTATGCTGAAAACCGCGAGGGAGCGCGGTGCGAGTATAATCCATGAAGAGGTAAAAGACGTAATACTGCCCCGGAGGCCTGAGGACAAGGCCACCGTAATTTATGGCCGTGACGCGAAACAATTTCAGGCCGACCTGGTAGTGGGGGCTTTTGGGATTAATATGCCGACCATGGAAATGTTTAAAAAAATGTATTTCGGGTACGTCCCGCCGCGCACGATTCGCACTTGCATAGTAGAGGTTGATATGGATAAAGAGTTTGTGTCAGGTAAGGGTGGCGGGGGCATCATCCACGTCCTTGCCCTGGGCATAAAGGATATAGAGTTTGCTTCTCTCACACCGAGGGGTGATTATCTCACGATAGCGATTGTAGGGAAAAAGGACATAAGTACCACGCAGGTGAAGCTTTTCCTGGACCATCCGGCGGTCCTCAAGCTGCTGCCCAGAGGGTCGGACGTACTGAAGGACTGTTGTTGTGTTTGCTTTCCGAAGATATCCGTTAGTACTCCCGCGCAGCCCTACTCCGACAGGCTCGTTATGATAGGTGACGCAGGTGTGTCCAGGTCTTACAAAAACGGCATAGAGTCTGCCTTTATTGTGGCACAACTGGCTGCCGATACGGCCTTCCAGCGGGGAATCTCAAAAGAGGACTTCAAGAAGGGTTATTACGACCCTGCCTACCGTATATTCACCCGGGACAATTTCTATGCCAGGATTATGTTTAAGCTCTACGAGCTCTTTGCCGTTGGGGAGCATAAATTGGTGGAGAAGATGGACTATGCAAAACTATACCGGAAACCGTGGGTAAACCGGCAGATAAACGAGGGGCTCTGGAACCTGGTGACCGGAGACGCACCGTACAAAGACATATTTATGGAACTCTGCAGTTTAAGGCTTCAGTTTGCGCTCTTGCCTGTCACGGTCGCTGCTATTGGCGAGTTCCTCAAAGAGCGCCTTGGAATGAAGGGGGAGACGTGATACCCGTCCCGGGCTAACCCTTTTTTATAAGTATCCGGTATTCTTTGCCCAGGTTGTCGACCTTAATTATTTTGTGCCCCTCCTCCTTTATGCTCCTGGGGACACTTCGCATGGGCTCGCCGTCATCCAGGAAGACCTCCAGTATCTCTCCGCTCTCCATCTCCTCGAGTTTCAACTTTGTCTTAACAAAGTTTATCGGGCAGAGAACGTTCCTGAGGTCTATCGTCCCGTCTGGTGTTTCCTTTTTTTCTGTCATGGTGAATATTATGGGTGACAGAGCACCCGTGCTATATCTGATTGATTGTAGGGGCAACTCCCTGTGGTTGCCCTTGTGAATGTCCGGGGCAGGCACGGGGCTCCGCCAGAAGCGGATCTACAACCCGCCCCTACGTAAAACAGATTATACCAGGATAAGCTCCTCTTTTTCAAAGTTTCCGCTGTCGCCGTGGAAGACCCAGCAACTGAGCTCAAAAAACTCGGAGTCCGGGGTGCCCGCGACGGACACGATGAGATAATAGAGTTCCGGCCAGAAAGGCGCAAGCCCGGCCGCGCGCTCGGTGTCGAAGTCCGACGGCATGGCGGGATGGTCGGGATGAGAGTGGTAGAACACCAGCAGCTCCAGGCCGTCTTTTGTGGCCTGGTCCTCGACCGTCCGGAACTCCCCGGGGTCTATCTCAAAACGCACCCTCGGTGTACTTTTATTCTGGTTCTCAAGGGGATAGATTCCGGAGACCTCTTTGGGAGGCCCGGATTTGCCGGCAAGAAACCCGCCACACTCGCAAGGGTAGCTCTTCCTGGCAAGGTCTTTTATCTCTTCCACCAGCTTGTTTCCCAGTTGCAGCAATTTCCACTAAATCCCTTGCTAATAATATTTCCAGAAACTCGTGCTCAAATAATTCTTCCCGCTGTCCGGGAAGACTACGACCACTACCCCGTTTTTCATGTCATTTGCCACCTCCAGGGCTGCCTTCATTGCCGCACCGGAGGAGTAGCCTACAAGCAGCCCCTCTTTCTGCCCCAACTCCTTGACCGTCTTGTACGCGTCCTCGGTGTCTACGGCAATCGTGCGGTCAGGAAGCCCGGCGTCGTATATTCCCGGGGTAATGGCGGTTTCCATGTGTTTCAGGCCTTCCAGGCCGTGGATGGATGTAGAGGGCTCTACGGCGACCAGCTCAATGTCTGGATTGAACTCCTTCAGTCGTCTGCCGCTGCCCATGAGCGTGCCGGTAGTTCCCAGGCCGGCGACGAAATGGGTCACTTTCCCTGCGGTCTGCTCCCAGACCTCTACGCCGGTTGTGTCGTAATGGGCCAGAGGGTTGGACGGGTTGTTGTACTGATCTGCGAAGAAATATTTGCCCGGATTTTCCTCAACGATTCTCTGCGCGTCGATGATGGCACCGTCAGAGCCCTTCAAGGGGTCGGTATATACTATGTCCACCCCGTAGGCGTTTACGATGGCCTTCCGTTCTTCGCTTACGTTGGAAGGCATGACAAGGGTTATGTTGTAGCCCTTTACGACCCCTATCATTGCGTAGGCGATGCCCGTGTTTCCGGAGGTCGAGTCTATTATGGTTTCACCCTTTTTCAGGCGTCCCGATTTCTCTCCGTCCTCAATTATCCTGAGGGCCGGGCGGTCTTTAACGGACCCTCCCGGGTTGAACCACTCGGCCTTTGCGTATATTTTCACCCCTTCAGGGACGCGGCCGGTCTTGTTTAACCTTATCAGGGGAGTGTTGCCTATACGTTGAAGGATAGACTCATCCGTTAAAGGTGCGCTCGAACAGGTCTTTGCTTCTTGCACGCTCATCATCCTGCTTATCTTAGATTTCGTGTCTCTTGAATGGATAGCTGATTTAAGTCAGAACCCTCGACCATCCGCGGTGTAGGTGGTAACGGGAAAAAATTAATCCTTCTGGAAGGGTTTTACCACCTCTTTTTTGAACTTATCCAGTCCAACCCTCTCAATGGTCACGCCGATTCTCTCCCTCCGCTTGCCGTTCTTGTTATACCACTCGACAGTCCTGTCGATGAAGTCGTGGACCTTTTCGTCCGGCAGGAAATTGAACACTTCTCTGGCCAGCATAGGATGTCTGCCGTGTTTACCTCCCACTCTGACCGTCCAGCCCCTCCTTCTTGCCGTCCAGGAGTTTGTAGGGCACGCGCGGATACAGTCGCCGCAGTATATGCACTTTGCGGGGTCGAATACCGGTTTACCGTCTTTGTCTGATATGATGGCCCCCTCCAGGCATGCCTTTGCGCAGAGCGTGCAGCCCGTGCAGGTGGGCTCGTCCCACTCAGGGTCCACAACCCCCTGAAAGCCCAGGTCCATCTCAGTGGTTCTGGAACAGTCTATGGGACAGCCGGAGAACGATGTCTTGAATTTGTGATGACACGGCGTGCCGAATGACCGTTCATCCACCTCGAGGGCCTTCTTCTGGGTGTCCATCAATCCGTTAGGGTTATACTCACATCCGCCGCAGGCCGTGGGGACCCTGACCCTTGGACCGCACGAGGCGATCTTTATACCGGCCCCGGAAAGCTCTTCTCTAACCTTGTCGAAGTCTTCTATGTGTACGCCTATTATTTCGATTGACTGTCTGAAGCTCATATGGCAGTAGCCCATGCGGCTGTATTTTTTGGCGACCTCGGCGACCTTGGCCAGCTTCTCAGGTGTAATCCTGCCTCCCGGCATCCTCAGGCGCACGGTAAAGAGGTCTTTTTGCGTCTGTTTGATAAAACCGCCTGATTTCAGCTCCTCTACGTCAATTCTCGGCTGGGTTTCAGCTTGTTCAGTCAATTGTATTCCTCACAAAGATGCACAAATAATGTTGCAGAAACTTAATTAAAACATTTTTCTGCGAGCCTTTCAACAGAAAACAAACTGTGTAACATATACGCTGTACAGCCTGGAAGTACACGGGTATGACAGCCTGAACGTTGTCCCGACCGTTTGCGTGCGGCTTTCCGTGGTGCGCCAATACGACCTGTCCCAACAAAAACGGATGGCCCGGAAGGGCCATCCGCAAGTTCTATC
Source organism: Candidatus Bathyanammoxibius amoris (assembly GCA_024451685.1). NCBI lineage: Bacteria > Pseudomonadati > Planctomycetota > Candidatus Brocadiia > Candidatus Brocadiales > Candidatus Bathyanammoxibiaceae > Candidatus Bathyanammoxibius > Candidatus Bathyanammoxibius amoris. The sequence continues at coordinate 9,661 of JAMXCW010000021.1, forward strand.
ATGGGATTCCAGGTTTACATCCCTCAAACCCTCACGCCATTGCCTTTTCCTCCCACCTTGCGAGCACCAGCAGGCCCAGTCCTATCCACAGGGCCTCTCTTATCCGTCTTATGACACTGAAGGTCATGCCTGCCTGCATGGTGAGGTGCAGGGCCAGGAAGATGAGCACTACCCCGCCCTCCTGACCGCCGATACTGCCCGGTATGAAAGAGGCCGCCGTTCTGGCGACTGTGAAAAGGGACTCTATTATAAGCGCGTCTAAAGGGTCTATAGGAACGCCTATGAGTGTCAGAATCAGATAGACCTCTATTACTCCCGCGAACCAGCCTACAAAGTAGTAGGCGAAGCAGAGGTAGAACCCCTTCGTGTTGGTGCTGTAAAACTTGGCGATGTTTTCATCCAGTTCCTTCATGTGTGCTTCCCTTTCGTCAAGGAACCGTATGTTTATATTCAGCCTCTTCAACAGATTATAAACTGTGGTAAAGAGCCCTTTCTTCTTGCTTGCTATTATAAGGAATACGAGGGGCAGTCCGAACAGTATCGTACCCAGGGCGACGCTCAAGAGAAGTCCCGTGTCCTGGAGTCTTGATAATGCGACGGCAACCCCTATGAGGACAAACAGCGCCTGCGCAACGGTCATAATAGTCCTTGATATGACCACGGAGGCCATGCCGTCCATGAGCGGGACGTCATAACTCTTCAGGAGGTATGCCTTGACGGGTTCGCCGCCGAGATACCCGGAAGGCGTTATACAATTTATCGACTCTCCGGCCATACGGGCGCCAAAGAGACCGACAAAACTCAGCTTCGGGTTATGGTTGTGGAAGGCATATCTCCAGGCAGTCGTATCCAGGGCGAAGACGAATATATAGGGTAACAGTATAAAGGAGAACTTCCACCCAAGCTGCGAGATGTCTGCATAGACGGCGCCGGCGTCCAGCCTGTACAGGAGGAAGCCAAAACCCGCCAGCCCCACCGTTAAGAGGACTATCTTGACCTTCCACAGACTTTTCATGGTATTCTCATATTTATCAAAGGTGTCTTTCGGTATATATCTGAGACATCTCTTCGTAGACCCTGACGGCTTCGGAACCCATGTCTTCGCAGATCCTTATTAACGGCCACTCGCTCTTGGGAAACTTTACGTACAAGGGAAAGGTCCTTTGAAGACCCGAAAGCTCGGACATAGAGAGTTGCGGCATATCTAACGAGGGCGCCAGCCTGTAATCCCTGGCTATATCCTCTTCCTTCATATATCCCTCCAGTTCACAGACCTCCCTGAGGCTGGACCCCCTGTAGGGACTGAAGAAGGATACCATGACCCCGTCGGAGTTTATCCGCCTGTTTAACTCTATGGTCTCAAATATGTTTTCTCTCGTCTCCGTCGGAAAGCCGATTATGTTATTTGCGCTAACGCGTATCTTACTGTCCTCAAACAACGTGAAGGCCTTTATCGTGGTTTCATTTGTGATGTCCCTTCCGAGCACGTTCTTTCTGACCTCTTCGTTACCACTCTCGATGCCTATGCTTATCCCCTCGCAATTGACGGTTTCGAGGATGTCCACGTACTCCTCTGTTATTGACTCCGGCCGTGCCTCTATCCAGAAGGGCAGTCCCACCTGCGGGTAGAGCCTTACGAACTCGGCTATGCGCTTCTTTGACGTGGTAAGAAAACTTTCAGCCACCAGGTAGACAAACTGCAGATTATACTCTTCCTTTTTCTGAACCATCTCGTCTATAAGCCGCGGTATGTCTTGTTCACGGTAGTAACCGCCGTTGTTGCGGTACAGTTTATTCAGGCCGGAGTTTACACAGAAGGTGCAGCTGTAGGGGCACCCCCTGTTCATCTCGAAGGTGCCGGTGGATGATATCTTGCCGCCCATGGGCTTCCAGAATCTTTGTTTCTCGTAGATGCTCCAGTCTTGAAACGGAAGGTCCTTCATGTCCATGGAGCGCCGGAGTTCGTTCTTGTGGAGCAGGCCGTTCCGCTTTATCCAGATGTTCTGGACGTTTGTAATGTCCACGCCGTCACGCATCTTCTTACAGAGTTCGGTAAGGGCCAACTCGCCTTCTCCCACACACACCATGTCTACACAGTCCTCTTTTATCACAATCCGGGGAGAGAACGTGGCGTATACGCCTCCTACAAGTGTCGGGATACCGGTATGCCTCACGGCCTGAAGCATCTCGACGCCAAGTTTGTAAGTTACCTCTATGCAGGAGAGACCTATCAGGTCGGGTCTAAATTCCTCGACTACCTTCTCGAAGTCCTCTATGACGTCGGTCTCCTTCGGGATGATACCGAGTTCCTTAAAATCGGTCTTTTTCACCTGGAGGGTGAGCGCCCTGGCCTCATCGCCGGTCCGGTCGGCCGTCTTATAAAAGGTCGTGTCGAAGAGCCTGACCTCTATCCCCTCCTTCTTCAGACACGCGGCGAGGATACTTATCCCAGCCGTAATGAGGGTGTCCATCATGGTGTTGCAGTTGACCAGTAATACCTTGAAATCCTTCTTCATGAGGGTTTCAGCTTCCGAACCTTTCCACTGCGTCCCGGATCCAGTCGAACCCTTCCTTTATTTTGCCGTTCATTTCGGTGATCCGGTACTCGTGTATCAGCTTCAAATCTTTATTGTGGCCGAGGGCTATCTCAAGCGCTTTTTCTATCTCCAGCCATCCGTCACGCGGACTTTGTGACGGGTGCAGCGGCACGTGGCCGTGCTCCTTCCAGTGGTCAAAACCCTTTGTATTCCACAGGTGCATTGACATTGCGTGCGGAGCCAGAGTCTCAACATCCTTCAGATAGCTGCGGCCCCACAGTTGTGAACATATGAACGTGTGTCCCGTGTCTATGCAGACGCCGAGTGCGGGATACTTTGACACGAGCTCAACAAGCTGCCCGGGTTCACGGAATGCCCCGGCGTAGCCCGCAAACTCCACGTGTATGGGTACGCCCGTAGAGTCCACAAGCCCTGAGAGATGTTCCGCGGCCTGACAGGCGAGATGCCACGACTTTTTCTCGTCCTCGGTGTCTTCTCTGTAAGTCAGGTGGCAGACCATATATTCCGCCCCCCAGTCACGGGCGTCCTCGGCCGAGTGTCTCATCAGTTCAAAGGAGAGCTTCCGCTTCTCGTCGTCATCGTTTATGAAGAAACACGTTACCCCGCTGTACGGAAAATAGTCGGGCCTCGTCAGCGGGGCGTGGAGACTGAAGGGCTTTTGCTGTTTGTCCAGAAACTCCCTGAGCTCGCCCAGCCGCCCCGTGGGATAATCAAATACCTCATGCCGCCCCTGGCCATGGTGTATTGCCATGGCCTCCCTCACCCTCATAACTCCCGGACCAGATTTCATTTGAGGAACCCCAGATAAGTAGCAGGGAAAGAATGGTTATGTAGACCTTAAAGCGAATATAATATCCTATAAATACTTGAATTGCAAGAAGGGGTGTGGGCGAAATCTTTGTCAGTTGGGTTCTATGCCCTGTAAGGGTATGGCATGTCCTCCGCAGGCGGGGAAATGCCCTCCAGACAAACCGGTGAACCGTGCCAAAGGCAGATGCCTGAGGCACAACCTCTCGCAGTCTACCTTGTTATTGTTGTCCTTCAACCACGTGTTTTACCCATGTATATTCATGCATTTCAGACAGCGGCACGTTCTTTTCGCTCCAATACGTGACGTGTTTTGGGTCTATTTGCAGGGCCTTTTCGTAGCAATGCAGCACCTCGGCCGGCTGCGCGCCCATCCTGTGCAATATGGCGCCCTTGTTGCTCCAGGCATAGGCGTTGTCAGAGTCAATCTCCAGCGACTTGTTAACACAGGAGACGGCCTCCCGGTACTTGCCCTGCCTGCCCAGGGCATAGCCCTTGTTGTTCCAGGCCCGGGTATATTTTGGTCTAATCCTGAGCGCCTTTTCGTAGCGATTAATTGCCTCTTGATACCTGCCCGACCGGCTCAATTCGTCGCCCCTGTCACACCATTCCTGTGCGTCCTGCGCCGGGGCGTCGTGTGGGAAAATCAGGATGGCAGCGGCTGCCAGCAGGAGTGGCAGTAGTAGAATAATTAGGGTCTTAGCGGGCCGTGTATTGGTATGCATCGTTGACCACCGTTTTGCTGCTGGTCTGCATGGTGAATCAAGGTACGCATCTGGCTAAAGCAGGACATCGTTGTCTACAGCGGACAGGTGCGAGACCTGCCCCTATTATCATGATAGAGATGTCAGGACATGTTTTTGATTAACTCGTCTCCAAAACCGGAGGTGGATAACTCTTCCGCGCCTTCCATCAGGCGGGCGAGGTCGTAGGTGACCTTCTTCTCCGAGATGGTCTTAGCAATGGAGGATAAAATGCGCCCGGCCGCCTCATCCCACCCGATGTATTCCAGCATCATTGCCCCGGAAAGTGTCAGGGCGGAAGGGTTTACCTTGTTCTGTCCGGCGTATTTGGGCGCGGAGCCGTGTGCGGACTCAAAGACGCCCATGGTGTCTGAGATGTTTGCCGAGGGTGCGATACCTATCCCGCCCACCTGGGCGTTGACCGCATCGGATAAGTAATCCCCGTTAAGGTTTGGCATGGCCAGCACGTCACATTCCTCCGGCCTCATGAGGACAAATCTGAACATTTCGTCTGCAATCTTGTCGTTGACGAGGATTTTCCCCTCCGGTTGTTTACCGCCATACTCATCGGCCAGCTGTTTTGCCGTAATGGCGCAGTGGCCGTACTCCTCTCTGGCCAGTTCGTAGGCCCAGTTGCGGAACGCGCCCTCTGTATACTTCATGATGTTGCCCTTATGCACAATGGTCACGGTCTTTCGCTTATGCGCGAGGGCGTACTCCATGGCCTTCCTCATCAACCTCTTTGTGCGCCTAATTGAGATTGGCTTTATGCCTATCCCCGAATCTTCGGGAATCTTTATGTTCAGTTCATTACCTATTACTTCTATTATGCGAAGCGCCTCCTTACTACCCTGGGGCCACTCTATCCCCGCGTAGACGTCCTCCGTGTTCTCCCTGAATATGACCATGTCGACCTTCTCAGGGTGCTTTACGGGGCTGGGCATTCCGGGTATGTAACGGACCGGCCTGACGCAGGCGTAGAGGTCGAGCGTCTGCCGGGTGGTGACGTTGAGGGACCTGAACCCTTTTCCTACCGGCGTGCTGAGAGGACCCTTCATCGCCACATGGAAATGGCGTATCGCCTCAAACGTGTCTTCCGGAATCAACTCATTGAATTTCTCAAGCGCCTTGGCACCCGCGAAGACCTCAAACCAGACAATGTTTCTCTTGCCACCGTAAGCGGCCTTTACTGCGGCGTCCAACACACGCCTGGCGGTGGACATAATGTCGGGCCCGATCCCGTCGCCCTCGATAAAGGGTATAACCGGGCTGTCGGGCACCTTCAGCTTCCCGTCTACAAGGGTTATCGCATCTCCCGTGTCCGGGGGCGAGTAGTTCTTCAACGTTACCATTTCCGCCTGTCCTTTCATCGCGCTTCGATGTTAGTAGCTCCAGCAATTAGAGGTCGACTTTAACACCGGAGTGCCGCCGATGCTACACTTATTTATGCCTTTTCCACCTGCACGAGGTTGGTGTTGAAGGCGGAACCGCCGCCCATGTCTGCAATGTAGTCGGGTGTGGTGTGATTTGTGTTGGCGCCGCCGGGGCATCTTGTGCTCCACCACTGACCCAGGCTGACGGCTACGCCGGGCCTTACCTTTTCTTCTACTCGGGCCCATAGAAGACACGTCCCCCGGTCATTAAACACCCTCACCTTGTCCCCGGTGCTAATGCCCCTTGTGGTTGCGTCTTCCGGGTGCAGTGTCACGGTGGGCCCCTTTTCAACCTGTTGTGTATAAGGGCTGTCTGAGAGGTTTGAGTTTAGCAATGAATTAGCTGATGGAGTAATAAAGTGCAGGGGATAGCGCTCGTTAAGTTCGGGCGTGGTCTCCGGTCCCTCACGGAGAGGTACGTAAGCGGGCAGCGGGTCGTAACCGTCCGCCTTCATCCTATCGGAATAAAATTCTATCTTGCCGGACGGGTTATGAAACGTCCCGTCAATATACGGCACGTAAGGTTGCCCCGGTGCCGTGCCCGGCATGTTAACGGGTACGTATCCGTCCTCAGACTTGAGACGGTCAGTCGTAATGCCCTGAAGGGCGGGGTGGTCGAGGCTCAAGACCTCTTCTATAACGTCCCAACCCGACTGGCTGAAACATCTTTCCGTAAAGCCGAGTGCCCCGGCCAGCACGTTGAACGTATCCAGATTAGACCGGCATTCTCCGGGGGGGTCTATTGCCTGCCGGCTGAGTTTGAGGTTCAGGTGGAAGAAAGAGGCGTGCAGGTCAACCTGCTCAAATTGCGTGGTGGCGGGGAGTAATATATCGGCGTGGCGCGCCGTGTCGGTCAGGATTTGCTCGTGCACGACGACAAACAAATCCTTCCTGTTCATGGCTTCAACAAGTTTGTTCTGGTTGAAGAGGACCGCCCGGGGATTGGCGTTAAACACGTATAAGGCGCGTATGGCCGGTTTGTCGTCCAGCAGCATGTCACCCAGGCGGTTCATATTGAAACAGGACGGCGGGCCGGAACCGGGCCTCAGCTCGTTGCCTTCCAGTTCGTCCCAGCTTACCGGGAATACGGTGCTTGTTGGAAAAAACATTCCGCCGCCGGGACGGCCCCACGCACCCACCAGCGCCGGCAGGCAGGAAATGGTGCGCACCGTCATCCCACCGTTCGTATAGTGTTGCATGCCCGAACCTGTGTAGATAAAAGACGGCGTTTCCCGGGCGTACAGCCTCGCAAGCGCAATTATCTCCTCTGCCCCGACGCCAGTGAGTTTTTCCACCTTTTCAGGCGGATAGTCCTCCACCCTCTGGCACAACATACCGAAGCCAAAGGTGTTTTTGTCCACAAAGTCCTTGTCATAGATTTCTTCCCTGATAATTACGTGCATCATACCGAGGGCAAGGGCCGCGTCACTCCCCGGACGGGGTTGGATGAACATGTCGGCCACTTCGGCCCCCCTTACCCGGAAGGGGTTTATTACCACGTATTTAGCCCCTTGTCTCCGGGCCTTACTGAGCAGGGGCAGCTGGTGGACATTGGTGGCAAAAGTGTTTGTGCCCCAGGATATGACGAGTCTTGAGTGTGGCAGCCCCCTGGGGTCGGCGCCCTCTGAAGAGCCCATGGTGTACAGGTAGCCTATGCGGCCGGCCTTGGTGCAGATAGTACGGTCCAGCTGCAGGGTCCCAAGACGGTTGAAAAAGCGTTTACCCGCGAGCTTGCCCTGTACAATACCAAGTGTGCCGGAACCGTAAAAGGGCAGTATCGCCTCAGGGCCGTCTTCCGAGATTATCTTTTTAAAATTGGCGGCGATGGTGTCGGCCGCTTCATCCCAGCCTATCCGCTCAAATTGGCCGTTGCCTTTTGGCCCGGTCCTTTTCATTGGATGGAGGAGCCGCTCGGGGCTGTAGACCCTCGCAGGGTAGTTTTTTGTTATCTTCGGGCAGAGGAACCCTCTGGTGTCGGGGTGCTTCGGATTGCCCTCTATCTTTATAAGGCGGCCGTCTTTCACGTGGGCCAGGATGCCGCATGTGTCGGGGCAGTCCAGTGGACACACACATGCAATGACTTTTTCTCCCAAGGCGTTTTTCATGTTAATTCTTGTGTCACGGTGAGCAATGTCACGCTGCCTTTCTACCGGAGGGCTTGAAGACTATTAATTCCCAGATTAACACCAGGAGGTACACACTTGTACCGGCAGCCACTATCCAGAGGTACAATAACAGCTTGTTTAAGACCGTAAAGCCCAGTAGTGAGAGGAAAAAGTTGTCCTCATTTGCGACTATCCGCATCGTGGAGATTGGCTGGTTTTTTTCACGGTCTGCTTCAAGGAAATGGAGGTAAAAGTCGAGGTTGGAGCAGATAAGCACTACGCCAGCAGCCACGGCCCCAACGGCGAGAACGTTTGACATGTGGGCGTCTCTGTGTATTGCCAGTGCCGCAGAGAGGAGGATGCCGCCGAAGACAACGCTGTCGCATATTGAATCAAACCATCCACCATACCTTGAGGACATAAACTTTAACCTGGCGACCTCGCCGTCAGAGAGGTCTAAAACGATTGATGCGTAGAATACAGCGGCCCCGGCCACAGAGTACCAGTATCTGCCTTGCAAAAAGAACCAGCAGGCCACAACGCCCATAAAGAAGCCAAAGAGGGTGACCTGGTTAGGCGTTATGGGTAATCTTACCAGTACACTGCTGACCACTCTCGAGAGTTTTCGGCTGACATGGACGGAGAAGGGGCCATCTGTCGTGAGACCCAGACGGTCAAACAATTTTTCCCTGGATTCGCGCATGGTCTCTTGTGACGTAATCTCCATGCACAACTCGTTTGTGACGTCAACGGTCCTGACCTTTCCCGTGCCGAGCAGACCCTTTACAAGGTCATAGAGGTCTGTGTGGCCGTTTGCAACGCTGGTTGCGAGGGCTTTTATTGCGTCGTGCTTTGCCAGCATAAGTCCTGCCGTCTGAAATGAAGCGTCTGGGACGTTACAGTCAACTACAACATCACCATCCAGCTTCAGGGTGTGATGCCCCGGTCCGGTTGCTCCTGCAGTATTGCGTACGGCTACGCAGGCCGCGGCATCATCGAGTCGCGGCCGGTACATCTTTTCGACAATATTTGAGTCAAAGACGGACTCCGCCTTGATTATCATAATGGGTTCGGATGATGTGCCTTTAAGTCTGTCAGGGAGGTCGCCGTTTTCATGTCCATGCCAGTTTATGCGGGAACATATCCTGTCGTCTCCCGAGAAAAGTCTCTTGAGGTCTTCCTCCGAATTTTTCGGGGCGGTTACGATGAATTCCTCTACGCCTCCCTTTTGTGCGGCAAGCACGGTGCGTTTTAGTAACGGCAGGCCCGCATGGTCCTCAAGAGACCTTTGCGGGTCTGTTACAAGGACTAGTGCTACATTAATCATGGTTGCCGGTTTTCCCGGTACTATGTACGTACGTACGAAATTGTTTGCCGGATATACTCTTAACGTCCCCGTTACGGTGCGGTGTCAAGGTGTCAGGTTATGCTTAAGCACGGGAGGATTTTTTTACCCTCATTTCGCCTATCAGTACAAGGGTGTATATAATAGAACCGATGGCCACTATCCAGAGGTACCATGGCAGCCTGTCAAACAGTGTAAAGGCGAAAAGTGAGAGCAAAAAGCAGTCCTCGTTGGCAAATAACCGCTCGAGAGGGCTTGGCTTGTTGTCCCAGAGGTCTTTTCCCGTAAGATGGATGTAGGTATCCAGGCTGGTGCAAATAAACAGCGCTCCCGCGGCGACCGCTCCAACCATGAGAATATTTGGAATATCGGCGTTTCTGTGTATTGCCAGTGCTATACAGAACAAAATAACGCTGTAGCTTATGCTGTCGCAAATGGAATCGAACAGTGCCCCGTACTTTGAGGACATATATTTTAACCTGGCGACCTCGCCGTCGGCGAGGTCCAGGATAAACGAGGCGTAGAAGACAAGAGCCCCGGTCATGGAGTACCAGTATCCGCCCTGCAGATAAAACCAGCACGCCAGAAGGGCCGTGAAGAAGCTCATCAGGGTTATCTGGTTAGGCGTTAAGGGGAGTCTTACCAGCGCGCCGCTTGCGAACCCTGAGAGCTTGCGGCTGACGTAATAAGAAAACGGGCTGTCGGTTATCAGGCCGAGCCGTTCGAACAATTTTCTCTTAGACTCATGCATGGTCTCCTGTGAGACAACCTCCATACACAACTCGTCTGTAACGTTGAGGGCCCTGACACCTCCCGTGCCGAGCAGGCCCTTTACGATGTCACAGAGGTCCATGTGCCCATCCGAGGCCCCGGCAGGGGTACTTTTCAGCGAGCCGGGTCTTGTCAGTATGAGTCCTGCCGTATGATGTGACGCGCCAGGCGTGTCACAGTCGACGATGACTCCTTCGACGAGCTTCAGGGTGCATCGTCCCGGCTCCGGCCGTCCTGATCCATTGCGTACGGCTACGCAGGCAGACGTATTATTAAGCCCGGAACCGTTCATCTTTTTGATAATATCCGGGTCGAAGACCGACTCCGCCCTGATTATCAGAACGGATTCAGGGGAAATGTCTCTAAGACTGTCGGACAGGCTGCCGTTTTCATGCCGGTACCAGCGTATACGAGAAGTTATCCTTTTGTCCCCTGAGAGGAGGTCTTTGAGACGTCCCTCGGAGTTTTCCGGGGCGACCATCAGGAATTCCTCTATACCGCCCTTCTGTGCGGCAAGCACGGTGCGTTTTAGTAACGGGAGGCCCGCGTGGTCCTCAAGAGACCGTTGCGGGTCTGTTATGAGGATTAATGCGGTGTTGGTCATGGCTTTAGGTCCTGTACGGATATTATGTCCGGGGTTCACCGAGTCTCGGCAGTATCTCCCGCTCGGCCCGTTTTACGTCCTCGGCAAAATCTATCTCTATCCACGGGAGGCCGTCGACACTCTCAAAACCCATGTTGCTGCGGTCGAGGCACCTGTCGATTGCCTCCTCATATTCCGCGTCAAGCCTGCCCTCTTCTATAAGGTCTTTAAGCGCTTTTTTAAGGATGGAACCGTCTTTTGCCGACAACTTCAGGAAGCCGACGCCTTCCCCGATAAGCGGAGTGTCTGCTTTATTGTTCTTGGAGATGGCTATCACCCTCTCACCTTCGACAAAAAGCTTCATTTCCTCCCCTGTGTCGGTAAAATCCTCCTCCATCAAGAAACAAGTGGCCTTGGGGGACCGCACCAGTTTCTCAAGTAGCGCGGGGTGAAAGAGCACGTCGGCGTCCATAACAAGTGTATCTTCCGCCAGCTTGTCCCTTGCCGTCCACAGGGACGTAATACTGCCGTTCTTGTAGTCCTCGTTGGTCAGGTAGTGGAATCTGAACCCCCTGTCCCCGCTGAGCGCCTTTATCTCCTCAAGTATCATCTCCTTCAGGTGGCCCAGCACAAAGGTTACGTCCATTATACCCATTCCCTCCAGGGCCTCGAGGTATCTTGCCAGCAGTGTCTTTCCGCCTATCTTTATGAGGCACTTGGGCTTTTCGTCCGTCAGGGGTTTTAGCCTTTTTCCCACCCCGGCAGCAAGTATTATGGCCTGCATTCAACCTCTCCCATTACCTTTCCCAGGCACTCAAGGAAATTGTTAAGGTCTTCATGTGTCAGTTCACCCATGTTGGCCACCCGGAATATCTTTTCCTTTAGCCGTGCCTGGCCGGCATAAATGACAAATCCCTCTTTCTTTAAGTGGTCGTGGAGTTCCCGGTAACTCGTTCCGTCTGGCAGATAGAGGGCCGTGATGGTGTTGGAGAGGTGTTCTTCGGGCAGCAACAGCCTCAGCCCAAGTTTTTTAAAACCTTCTCTGAGTATGCCGGACGCCTTCTTGTAGCGGGCGATCCTGTCGCTGACGCCCTCTTCGCGCAGTTCCTCAAGGGCTGCCTCCAGGGCGTAAAATACCGGGATGGAAGGCGTGAACGGGGTGCCGTCTTTTTCCTGGTTCTCCCACTGGGTAGGTATATGAAGGTACATGGACCGGGGTGGGAAGTTTTTTATCCTCTCCATCTGCTCTTTTTTAAGAATGACAAAGGAAAGCCCCGGCAGGCCCTGTATGCACTTATTTGACGAACACATACATATGTCTACGCCATCCTTTATGAGGTCTATCTCCTCGCCGCCGAGGCTGCTGATGGCGTCGACCAGGAAGACCCTCCCGTACCTCTTGCATATCTCGCCTATCTCCGTTACCGGGTTTATAAGCCCCGTGGTGGTCTCATGGTGAACCAGCGCTACCACCTCAATGTCAGGGTCTTTCTTGAGCGCGGCCTCTATTTCCTTGAGGTCGGGCAACTCCTTCCAGTCATAGACAAGTTCCACTTTTTTGAACCGGTAGATGGAGGCTATTTTTGACATTCTCTCGCCGTAGATGCCGTTATTGACCACCAGCATGGTCTTTCCTTCGCTCAGAGAGTAGGCTATGGCCGCCTCCATCGCGGCGGTGCCGGAACCCGTGAAAATGACTGCCGTATGGGTGTCCTTCCGGGCGAACGTATCGGTAAGCATCTCTCTAACGTTACGCTGAATCCTGGAGAAATCGTCCTCCCTGTGGCATATGTCTCCCCGTAACAGGGCGTTACGCACCTTATCCGAGGTGTTTACAGGGCCCGGGTTCAGCAGTACCATTTTCTTCTTCAACTTCGCACTTCCCCGTTTATACTGTCCATAAATCTTTCCTTTGTCTCTACCGGGCTGTGCGCCACTCTGCCCAGACCTTCGGGCATGTTATCGTCCTCTATTTTGGCAAGAATAAGGGACGGGCCGTGGGTCTTTAGGCATTCCTTTAATGTAGTCTCAAGTGTTTCCGGCTCCGTTACTTTTACCACCTTCGGATATCCAGACGATTTTGCTATATCCTCCAGGCAGACCTGTGAGGAGATTGTGGGCTGGCCGCCGGTGGAACTATATACCTCGTTATCCAATACTATATGTATCAGGTTTTTGGGTGATAACGCGGCTATCTGGCCCAAGATACCCAGAGCCATAAGCAGGTTGCCGTCACCGTCTAATATTATCACCCTGCGTTCCGGCCTGTTCAGGGCGATACCCAGGCCAATCGCAGAGGCCAGCCCCATGGAGCCGACCATGTAGAAATTTTCGGCCCTGTCGTTGAGGGTGAATGCCTCACGGGATATCCTGCCGTTCGCGGTTACCATCAGTTCGTTTCCTAGGAGCCCCATAATTACGTTAACGGCCTGAGTTATTCTCATTTCAAGATGCCCCTGGGAATGAGTATAGCTGCAGGGACCTTCTTTTGCGAAATTACCCGGTGAGACCAGCTCACGGTTTTTTCCGCATTCTCGTGGGTAAGTCTCTTGTAAGGCAGTTTAATGGAGTCTAAGAACTTTGTTGTGGCCTTTCCCGTCACCTCATGTTCCGGGGCATCACGGCCGCCGTGCCCCCGCCAGGTTACTATGAGCAGAGACGGAATCTTGTAAATGAGGTTAAGGGATGCCAGGGAGCCCAGACACTGTCCGAGCCCCGAATTCTGCATAAGCACGCAAGGTGTTTTTCCTCCCAGATACGCCCCTGCGGCCAGGCCGACCGCGACGTCCTCCCTTACTGCGGGGATATATGGAACGCCGGGGTCGCTTTCAAGGGAGAGAATTACATCACTGATGAGAGAACATGGCACCCCCGTAAAAAAGTCATAACCCGCGTCCCGTAAGATACTGACAAATTCCTTTGAATGCAACAACTGGTACTCCTCTAGCGGGCTGTATTATCGTCGGGTTTCTTGAATTCTCTGAATATGTTCTCCCGGATGGTATTTTCCAGCTTGTGGCAAAATTCCAATTCTTCATCGGCCCTCTGATAGTCGTTTATATCCATGTATCTCATAAAATCCCTGATCCCCTGGTCAACCACCTCATACGGTATGCTTGGCTGGCCACCCTCACCAAGCCTTATAATCATCGCCTTTATCATGGCCTCGGGTCTTACCCTCGTGTTCCACACCGGCGAGGCGGCAATCTCCTTCCTGAACGCATTTATGCTTGCGGGTCTGTAGAAATCTGAACGAAACCTCATATAGTCTATATCAGTCCAGAATTTCCACTGGGCAGAGCAATATGAACTTTCGGGGAGGAAGACTTGAACGGGGTTGTTCCAAAGGTCAAAGTATAGATGACTCAGCAGGCTGACGGCTGCGCTCATCTTGTGCCGGGTTATATTCCGGATACCTTTATCGCCCACTATGTCTACTGCCGCATCGGCATGTTCGACAAAGACCGGGGCCTCTTCGGTAATTCTCTCATAGGCATATATTTTATTTTCTATGTGGTGCCTTGCGTTATAACCGTTAGCGCGCACGGACTCCAACTCACGTCTTAAGTCTTGCACCTCCGCCTTCACCCGTTTATTCAGTGCCGGAAAGTCCCTGTCCTTTAGCTCCTGGCGGCCAAACAGCTCCATGGCCACTTCGAGAAATTCGGGCTGATTGGCCAGGATGTGGGCGTAAACCCTGTGAAAATGTGGTGGTTCCTTGTCTATTACAGGTATTACCGAATAAATGGCACTTCCCTTATCGAGGCCGCAGCTCTCGAGCAACTTCGCAGCTAATACGACGTGAGTTCCCCAGTCCACAATATCCCCTTTATCTTAAAAAAATCTGTTCCTTGACAATCAAACCCTGCAAGGTTATATATAGTACCTCATTCCCGTATTAAGAGTCTTATAGAGGAGGTTTTTGTCTTTCTCACCCAAGTCTCCTCTGGTCTCAGTAACAATATGTATATTTTCGGGGGTGATAATTGTCAATAGAATTCTCCACTGCACCTGCCATAGTGTGAGCGTCTTGAATGATAATCGCAGTCCTTAAACCTCTACTGTTGTTGATAGTTTTCACCTCCATATTGTATTATTTCTTTTCCCTCTATTGCGCTATCCGCTTCTTCGGGCGCGTGCCGTCAGACACGGACTACCTGCCGTCGGTAACCGTACTGAAGCCCCTAAACGGCGTAGAGGAAGGGATTTATGAGAACCTGCTCAGCCATGTAAAACAGGACTATCCAGCCTATCAAATAGTTTTTGGCGTATATCATGATGACGACCCGGTGATCCCTGTCGTGGAAAGGCTTATCAAAGAGTTCCCTGACCATGACATGGAGCTGGTGGTTTCGAAGGATGTCGTAGGCCCCAATATGAAAGTGTGCAATCTGAATAATATGTATGTAAAGGCCAAAAACGAGATCGTCATTATAAACGATAGTGATACCAGAGTAGGACCTGATTATTTAAGGAGGATTGCCAACGAGTTGAAGGGTCCTGAGGTTGGTGGCGCCACGTGTGTTTATAAGCTAAAGAATCCTCCTAACTTTGTTTCCGCAATTGAGACCTTCTTTGTTAATTGCGATTTTACACCCTCGGCGGTTGTGGCCCATACGCTGGGAATGAACTTTGGTTTTGGGGCCACAATAGCCATAAAAAAGGGTGCTTTAGAAGAGATTGGCGGGTTTTCAGCCCTGGCGGATTATATAGCTGAAGACTACCAGATGGGAGAACGGTTGACTAAGGCCGGGTATCGCTTGAACGTTTCAAACTATCTGATAGATACCATACTCCATGAGGATGGATTTTGGGACCAGGTCTCGCATCTGGTGAGATGGACCAGTACTATCAGGGCATGCCGCCCCAAGGGCTATTTTCTCAAGACCTTTACAATGGGGATGTCTTTCTCGGTATTTTTCTTGATAATAAGCGGCTTTTCAGTGTTCTCCATAGCCGTGTTTCTATTACACTGGTTCGCCAGGTGTTTCACCGCCGTTGTTATCAACACCAAATGCCTCAAGGAAAAAGGCGGTCTGGGTTACTTATTATTTCTGCCACTGTTAGACTTGGTCATCTTTGCCGTTTGGTGTTGGGGGCTCTTTGAGCACAAGGTTACCTGGAGGGGACACACCTTCTATATCCATAAAGGCGGATGGGTTACGAGGAAATAACGTTGCCGCCCGGTTGCTTGCGCAGGGTACAGACAATATCATTATGCGGGGTTTGTTTCCCTCAGTACCGTGTAATCTGCAAGACGAATAGAGTTGGAGCGCAGCAATTCGCCTATTTTTTTACCCCTGTCTGTTAACACACCAAGCTCCTCTTCCGGGTGGTAACCGGGCATCCACCTTGAGTATTCGGCGCAGGGCGTGATGCACGGGTGGAAATACATCTCACTTACCCCCTCCGGCATGTCCGTTATGAGAGAGCTTACAAATCCGGCGTTCATGTCCCCGCTCTGCAAAAACCCGTACACCCTGTCGGTGAAGAGAAACCCGTTGCGCTTCAATGGCCCTATACAGCGTCTTGATAGCATGGAAAACGTGGCGTGGTGAAAGAGCTTGGAGGCAATCCTGCTCCCATCGTACTTCAGTGTGCGGAACAGGACGTCTCTTGGCAGTCTGAAATTCTTCGTCTCAAGCCCGCCGGTGAGCTCAAGTATTATGTCGAATACCCTGGGGTGGACGTGTATGTTGAGATGGCCGTTAATGAAATCGAGCCGGAGTCCGGTGGATAGGAATTTGTCTATCTGTGCCCCGACCTCGTCTCTAATCTCACTGATTGCGGACGGGCGGAAGAAGTACCTTAGTCCCGCAAGCGCGGGGTTATTGCGGAAATTGTCATCTTGATCGACCAGGCCGGGTATTTTTTTGTGAGGGAGTACGGATTTGCCCTGGGCCAGTACTATATGAAGGCCGACGCTTAATTCGGGGTTCGCCTTCGCCAGCTCGACGGCGTGTTCAAACGCCGGTCCGCCGACCGCCAGACTTGCGCTGGTAAGTATGCCCTCCGCGTGGGCCTTTATTATGGCCTCGTTTATGTTGCTGGAAACGCCAAAATCATCAGCCGTTACTATAAGGACCTTCATCTATCAACTCATAATCCCCCTGGAAGAGCAGCCGGGACTCAACACGCTTTACAGTCCTTCCCCGCCGCCTTCCTCCTGATAGTAAACTGGAAGAACTCATAGCCCTCCTTGAGCAGCCTCTTCGCCTCGCCCTTGTCGCGCAACATCCGCCAGAGCGTCTTCGCGATGTATTTCGGCCGGAAATAGAACTTCCAGTAGAACCTGTCGAGGGCCTTATAAATCTCTTCGCTGCTCATGCGGGGATACTGCACGCTGCATTTCTGGTAACCCCTCTCACTGACAAGGTTGTCCTCCACAAGATACCCCCTGTCCTTGCAGTAATCATACAGCTCCGTGCCCGGATACGGTGAGGCAAGCGAGACCTGTATCGTGTCCGGGTCAATCTTGCACGCAAAACGTATAGACTCCTCCACGGTCTCAGGGGTCTCTTCGGGCAGACCCAATACAAACGCGCCGTGGCTCATTATCCCAAGCTTCTTGCAGTTCTTAGCGAACTCCTCGGCCTGCTCCAGCGTGACACCCTTTTTGATTTTTTTCAGAATCTCACGGTTCCCGGACTCGTATCCTGTCAACAGAAGCCTCAGCCCGGAGTCCTTCATTATTTTCATGGTCTCGTAGTCCACGCTGGCCCGTGTGGAACAACTCCACGTAATACCGAGGGGTTTTAGTTTCCTGGCAATCTCCCGTGCCCTGGCCTTGTCCGCCGTGAACGTGTCGTCGTCAAAGAACAGCTCTCCGGCCTCGGGAAAGTATTTAACGGCCAGCTTCACCTCTTCTATCACGTTGTCCGCGCTCCTTACCCTGTAGGTGTTGCCGGTAAAGGTCTGCGGCCAGAGACAGTAGGTACACTGGCCGGGGCACCCCCTGCCCGTATAAATGGAGACATACGGGTCACGGAGGTATGGGATTGTGTAGTTGCGAAAGTGGAGGTCTCTCTTGTATACATCAACCACAAATGGCAGGGCGTCCAGGTCCTCTATAAATTTCCTGTCCTTATTGTGTATGATATCACCGTTACTCCTGTAGCTTACGCCGTCTATCTCGCCGAGAGGTTTCCCCTCGGCAAACTCCTTCAGGGTATAGTCAAACTCCCGCCTGCACACGAAGTCTACCGCGTTGCTCGCGCGAAGCGTTTCCTCGGGCAGGATACTCACGTGCGGACCCAGGAAGGCTATCTTAACGTCCTTGTACGCGGCCTTTATCGCCGCAGCCGTCTTATTATCTACCGGGGCGGAGGCCGCCGTCGTGTACATCGCAACGAAGTCAAAGTCCTTTAAAATATGAAGGGTCTGTTCGAAGTCAAGGCGTTCGGCCGGTGCGTCTATCACCCGGCTCTCCGGAATCATGCCCGCAGGGTAGCAGAGCCAGGTCGGATACCAGAAGCTTGTAACCTCGCGTCTCGCGTGGTAGCGGGAACCCGCCCCACCGTCAAAGTCCTCGTACGTCGGTGGATTTAACAGTGCAACCTTCACGTCTGTTTTTTTCCTCTAAAACTCTTCCGGCACAAAAATAGTAAAAGGCATTCTAAACAAAACGTTCAGCCCGGTCAAACCCTAAGATGCCTCCTAAAGGACATTCGCCCTCGTTGGGATACCCATTTTTTATGTAGCGTGCGAGCCACGCCAAGGGCGGGTTTGCCGAAGGCATGATTTACCTCGTGGGTATCGCGGGGCCTGCCTGCCGCACCCCCTCTCCTGCCGTATTTTGTACCCCGCCTGAAACACCGCTTGCCCCTTGACAATCCTTCCCCTGCTGGTAGACTTCTCGTAGAGGTCCTCTAAGGGCATTGAGTGTATCTATTTATATGTAGAGAACCTCAGTATGAACCCCTATTGAGGGAGGTGGGCCATGCGAAACATTATAATAATGGCAATATCGGTTGTTGGTCTTTGTGCCTTTTCCACACCCACCATGGCTGGAGTCCCGGGCGTTGGCCCCAGCGGGCCGGTCGGACCCACCTATACCCCACCTCCTGTGAGAAATCCCCATATTGACACACAGCCGTCAGGGCCGTCGCCTGCTGAACGGGCGAGTATTGAAGCAAACGAAAAAGGTGTTGAGTACTTTAAGAATAAAGATTATGACAATGCCATAAAATACTTCAAAGAATCTCTGAGATTTGAGGACCAGCGAGCTACCCGTAAAAATCTCCAAAACGCCTATAATGGTAAAGGTGATAAATACTACATGAAGGGAGATTATGACAACGCCATAAAGTACTACAGGGAGGCAATGCATGCAAACCAGGCTGGATGGCACGACCTGGAGCCTCTAAGAAATGCCGAACAGAAAAAGAAAGAGCAGATGGAGGCAGAGTCAAGACGGCTTGAGGAACAAAGGCGCGAGGAACAGCGCAAACAGGCCAAAACAAAGGTCAACAATATACTGGACAACCTTAAAACAGCGTTGGGCGGCTCCACATCCTCAGGCACTCTCGGTGACCTGACAAAGGGGCCTGGCGCCTCTACGTCGGCGGATGACCTTATAGCGGGTTTTAGTGCCTCTACCATCTCAGGCGGCGCCGTCAAGGGTCCGGCTCTCCGTCAATTTGAAAGGGGCACAAAAGACTCCGCCCCGGTCGACCTTAGAGGGGGTTTGGGCACCTCTACATCGGCGGATGGCCTTATTGCGAATTTCGATGCCTCCACAGTCTCAGGCGGTGCTGCCGTCCAAGGCCTTCCCCAGGCCAATCAACAGACAGACGAACTTGTAAAGAAAGAGGCGTTAAAACATAAAAGCGCCGGTGATTATCTCATACAGCGCGGCGAGTACGAGGCGGCGGAGAAGGAACTAGAAGAGGCGCTGAACCTGAGCCCCTATGACGAAGACACTCGCCAATCCCTGTTGGACCTCTATCGTAAGCAGGTCCCTGACCTTTTAAAAGAAGATCGTCTGGATGAGGCTTACGTCCAATTACGCAAGGCCCTGGCGCTCAACCCGAGCAATGCGGCTCTTCGAAAAAACCTGGAAGAGTTCGGTGCGGTACTGGGGTATCCCCCCCTTACCAAAGGAGTGCCGCCGCAGACACCGCCCACGGGTAAACAAGCTAAGGCGGGGTCTAAAGGCGGGACGGGCTCGCAAGGGGCGGGAAAACTCACCCCGTTTCAAGGCGTGGTCCCTAAGCCACGGCCCGGCGACGCGGCAACCACACCCACTGGGTCCGGAGGGGACATCAAGTCCGGCGCCATGGGTGACCTGCTAGGCGCTGTGGCCGAAGCTATCGCGGCCGCCGAACAAGGGTGGGATCCTGCCAAGGACAGAACGACTTACGGCTTTGACAGGCCGCCGGAAAATACCCAGGGACTGCCTAAGGATATACCGGACGTTACAGGGGGTCCTGTGAAGTATATCATTCCCGAGGGATTAAAGAAGCTAGTCCCGAAAGAGAAATACGAGACGATTGAT
>JAMXCW010000022.1 GCA_024451685.1 Candidatus Bathyanammoxibius amoris
GACAGAACTGACAGAGGAGATGGTCCTACGCAAGCCCTTTGTCCGCAAACTATTCAAGTCTACACAACCGGAGTGGGTGCATCGGAGGGAATTAGAGAAGGCCAAATTAGAGGCATCTACGGAGCGGTATGCACTGACCAGGAATTTTGACATTGTATCACAACGGTATTATGAAGATAGAGCGGCAAAGCAGGATGTAATAAATTTCATTAAATCTGCACCACGGGAAGAAAAAGACCGACTGGTAAATAGGCATAAGAGGCGTGGCAAGTATCAGAAATTACCCAATCGTGGCTGGTGGATTGATTTATCAGAGATAAACCCTCCAGAGGCACGGGCGGCGGCATATACGAACCGTTGGCTTGCAGGGTCAGAAGAACAAAGAAAAGAGCTCGACAGGAATCTTAGGCGGGCACCGGGAATAACCTCCGAGAGGTTTCTTCGCCGTTTGGGCCGGTTGAGAAGGAAATGGAAGAAGACAAAAACTCCAGCCTTGGTGCCATAGGTGCATTATGGAATGGCCAAAGATAAAACATAATATAATGTTCGTCCCGCGCGTCGGCAGTGGAAGGTGGTCTAGCCCTCACCGCCTTTCACTGCCCCTTCCTTATGACCAAATCTTGACCACACTTCTAAATTTGACCATATTTTGACTGTCAAAATAGCCCTTAACATACCAGACTGTGCGAGAATGTGTCCCCTGTGCCCCTTGCATTAAGGGTTGTTGCTGTAGGGTGTTACACCTAAGTACAGGTAGGATAAGATGGTCGGGGCGGGCAGATTTGAACTGCCGACCTCCTGCTCCCAAGGCAGGCGCGCTAACCAGGCTGCGCTACGCCCCGTGTTATGCCACTATGTCAACATATTGCCGTCTTTCATAATAACTTACCAGAGATATGTGCATTGACACCGCCAACCTTCCGCCTCTGGCGGACGCCATTCGTACGAGTGTCTGCCGCCCCGCGATTATAGGTCAGTATACGTTGTTTTCAAGGAGAAAGAAAGGATATGCCGTCGTTCCCTAAGTCACGCCCCTGTTTCACGGTAAGAAAACCTCTACCTCCCTGTGTCTTATCATCCTGTATTAGTTAATACCCATACCCGTATCTGTTTACAGCTAAGAATTTACTTGATATTTTTCGTTGACAGGATAATATTTTGCACAACAGTTGCCTGATCTTGCTTGTCTGGGTGAACGCCTAACTTGCCAGTTACTTGGAGGGGATGAATATGAACAAGTTTCGATGGTTGCTAATCTTGCCAATCGTTTTCGCTGCTCTGGCCGCCTGTTGTGGAACCGGTTGGGGCGCAGAGGGAGGGTCCGGGGCCTCTTTAGAGTCAGTCGTAAACGTGCAGAAATACAACCGTAGCATACACGTAATGGCTATGCTGCTGGTAGGTTTCGGATTTTTGATGGTCTTTGTAAGGAGATACGGGCTTTCCACGGTAACGGCCACGTTTCTGGTGGTAAGTGTTGCGATACCTCTTTATATAGTGATAAACAGTCTGGGCATCCTGGGTGAACCCAAGATAGAGATAGATAGGCTCCTTATGGCGGAGTTTGCCGCAGCCAGTCTATTAATATGTATCGGCGCACCCCTGGGCAGGCTGAAGATGCCCCAATACATGCTCCTGGGCATATTTTTTATTCCCTGCTATATGATTAATGAATGGATACTTCTTGAGGGCGGTCTTGGACTGATACCTCACGGCAGTTTTGTAGACACCGGCGGTTCCATATTGATTCACGCCTTCGGGGCTCTGTTCGGGTTGGGCGTGGTAATGACCATGACCACTCAGGCGGAGTTTAACACCCCGATAGAGTCTGACGCCACAAGCGACCGGTTTTCCATGCTGGGCAGTATGGTGCTGTGGCTGTTCTGGCCGAGCTTCTGCGCGGGGCTTGTGGCAGCTGACATGGTCCCGTTTACGGCTGTGAACGTCATACTGTCTCTGTGTGGCGCTACTATCGCCACCTATTTCGCGTCGGTAACCCTGAGGGGTAAGATATGCATTGCCGATATTGCAAACGCGGCCCTGGCGGGTGGCGTGGCAATCGGGGCTACCTGCGACCATGCCAGTCACCCGATGGCCTTCATCATCGGCATACTGGCCGGCGCGCTGTCTACATACGGCTTCGCCGTTATCCAGGATAAGCTACAGGGAATGGTCAAGGGGATAGACACCTGCGGCGTTACCAACCTGCACGGCTGGCCCGGTATCTTCGGCGGTCTTGTGGCCGTGTTCGTTGTGGCGGACATAAACAAAGCCGCTCAACTCAAGGGCATACTCATAGCAGTCGTGCTTGCGCTCATTGCGGGCTACATAGCCGGGAAGCTGCTGGCGTCCTTTGGCAGGAGGACCGTGCCGTACGTGGATTCCGAGGAGTTCGGCGTAGAGGAGGCCTCACCGCAGCCAGAGAGTACTTCTTAACGGCCCTGTTTAAGAAGTCGAAGAAGTCTACGTAAAACGATTGTAACAGAGGCGCGGCAACCGGTGCCGCGCCTCTGTTAATATCTCAGCCTGCCCCGTTTCACCCGCCGTATCACTTCTGAAACGTCTTGCCGGCTATTTTGTCTCCTGTTGCCCCGGTAAGAAACCGTATGGACGCAATTAGTACGGGACCAGGGAGTGCCACAAAACGGATATCTCCTCAAAACGATTGGTAAATTCCTTGAACTTTGTATAGGTATCCTCATTTTTCTGGTTCACGCTGTCGACCTTATGACACAGCCCTTCTACTATTAGTAGCGCAAACTCAGGGTTCTTGCGAATAGATTCTTTAAAGGCCGCCGTGTCCATCGTCCATAATTCACAATCAGTAACCGCCACCACGTCGGCGTTGCGTGGCCTGCCCCTCATTACGGCCAGTTCTCCAAAAAATTCCCCGCCCTTAAGGATGGCTATTTCTACATCCCTTTCCAGCTCAGGCACCCTCCTTTGTATCCTTACCTCGCCCGATTCTATAAAATAAATCTCCTTGGAATTGTCATTTTGCGCGAGAATGGTTTCGTTGGTGGGAACACGAAGCTTCTTGGCCTTGATTCCCTCTTGCACGAATTTTTTTATCTTCATTTCCTTCTCCGAGTTTTAACCAGCTTGAGATTGCCGGAATTGAAAGTGTTCGTCAACAAATCTGCAGTCGCGAAGACAGCCCCCTTCCGTAAGATGACAGGTAAAAATCCCGGAAGAAGAAATGTCATCCAATCTGGAGGTAACAAAGAAGTACACAAAGCCCTCAGTGCCTTCAAAAAAATTATACGCTGAACGTGGATGTATTTCTACCCTCAATTTTACCGCGTTGAAGCTTTTTTTAGACCCTCTTCAGCCGCCTCTCACGGAGGTTGGCGACCGCGCGACTCCCGGCTGGATTTATGCCTATACGAAAGACCCGTACCATTACCAGCCGTGGGCCATACAGCCCGATTATGGTTTTTCCGAGGAAGACGCGATGGCCATGTCCGCCTATCTGATGACCTGGAAGAAAAAGGAAAAAAAGAAGCCGGAGGTGACACAAGAGGCAAAATTACCAGTAGAGACAGAACTACCGGCAGAGACGGAACTACCGGCAGAAACAGAACAACCGGTGGAAACAGAAAAAATAGAACAGGCAGAGGGATTGGAGAAAGTCAGCGGCTTGGGAACAAGCCTGCAGCAAGGCAGTTAAGTTAAGAGTTTGAGACAAGATAATGCGAGACGAACAAGAAAAAAAAATCCACGAAGAAAACAATGACGATAGACTGCCAAGGATACCGCTTATCGCCATGGTATCCATCCTGGTTGTCACCGCTGTAGTGGTCAGTCTATATAGTTTCAAGGCCTTTTCTCCCGAGGCGATTAAGAGGGCCGCACTTCCCCCGGAAAAACACGACCCTCTGCTTGACGCACTTTTGGAGATAAGCGACGGGCTTGACAACACGGCACTGACCGGCAGGGGATTTTACACGAAATACTGTAACGTCTGTCACGGAGAGGACGGGAAGGGTGACGGTTTTAACGCATATAGCCTGAAGCCAAGACCCGTAGACCTTTCAAAAGAGATATTCGGCAGCGACAAAGTACTCATCACAACCATCACAAACGGTTTTACCGGTAAAGACGGCGTTATGCGCTGTCCCTCCTGGAGTGGCGTCTTGAAAGAAGATGAGGTACAGGCAACTGTTTTATACGTCAAACAGTTCAGCGCAAAACCACCCAAACTGGAACTGACTGAAGTAGAAGGGGCCGAAGTAGAACCGGTAGAATAAATCGTACCTGCCTCGCCCCCGCCGCTTCCCGCCGCGTAAAGTGTTGTTTTTTAGACTACTTCTTGCTATTCTTCCGCCTCTCGCTCCCGCCGCTCTTGCATTGTGTTCCTCAACTCCTGTTGCTCCGCATCCATCTTCTGCGCCTGCACCTCTTCCTCCTGGAACGCCTGTTTCAGTTCCTGCTGTTGCTCTTTCTCTTTCTGTTCTTCCGCTTTCTTTTCTTTCTCGTGTCCGATTATTGCACCGGTTACAGCACCGGTCAACAGGCCGCCGCCGGCACCCAAACCAGCGCCAACACCTACACCCACCGGGCCGCCAACCGCCCCGATTGTTGCACCGATTGCCGCCCCTGTAGCCGCCCCGGCACCGGCGCCAATGGCCGCATCCTTCTCTGTCTCCGAGGCCTTACAACCCGCCACCGCCAGGACAAAAACGAAAGAGCAAATAAGCATAATCTTGTTATTCATTCTTCACACCTCCTTTTCCAAAAAGTTTAACACCCCCTCCGCATAAATCAAGCAGAACACAATCCATAAGAGTACACATTGACACGCCTCAGACCTTCTCCGGCTATTTCCATAACCACAAATACTGCCATATGTTACACTGGTTCCGCCCTCGCGCCGGACGAACAAAAAACGCCGGGCATGGAGACCCGGCGCCACAAAAGATTTTGCAAAACCAACTAAATGTTATCACCTGTAACAGCGAATAATTTTTTCATTCCTCTCCCAATCCACCCGGCGGTACGGGTATGCTTATCGTTTTGTTGCCACCTATGACCGACACCCGCTGTGTCTCCTGCGGAAGATGCAGGTCGACTGAGGCCTTCCACTCGGTTACTACCTGTGCCCAGAGGCCGGGACGTAAGACCCCCACCGCTTCGATTATCCATATCTCCGGCGGCTCGTTATAGGCTCGCGGATGCAGGTTCACCACCCAACCGGGCGAGCCGGCCGACCCCTCCACGGTGATCCGGAAAAGATTATCCTGGAAACGTTCCACGCTGGCTTTATTAATTGCGGCAAGCTCCTTATCCTCTACAGGCCCGGCCGCGTCGTGTGTCGCCGTGAACGTCAGTAGTAAGACACACGCGGGGACCGCCAGGCAAACGGCAACAAGTCCTTTCTTCATCTACTAACTACCTCCCTTCCCCGGCTCAGCTACCTGCCGGTATATTCGACGCTCCAGTCTTCATGGGCGGCGGCGCGCTCCGTCCGCACTCTTCGCCGCCCCCCAAGCAGTTCCATACCGGCACTATAGAGATAGAAATTGACGATCAGTATGATTACCAGCCCCGGCAGCGCCAAAACAAAACTGGCTATCAGCGCGACACCCACTGTAAGAAATGTTACTGGAACCTTGTCACGGCCAGTCAGGTGGTTCAGGTGTAACGCCAGATTCCTGTACAAAATAAACACCCAGTAAAGATTGAAAAACGGGATGAAAGAGAAACAAATAGCCTTTACCGGAGACGGCTTTTGGATCCTCAAGTCGCTCACCTGCACCAGTTGCCACAACGGGTACAAGAAGAATATATAGTTCATAACCGTGAAAACGACACTCAGCACTATACCCGTTATTACCAACCCCAGGTGTAGATGACATATAGATACGAAAAAGACCGTCGCCCCACCAAGGGCCGCCAGCCATACAGGACGAATAAGAGATTCCGCAGTTGCCCTTGCCGGTAAAACACCCTCTTCCTTTATTTCCTCTTGAACGGTCATTCTAGTTGTCTCCTTTCATCCTCCAGCCCAGGTACATGTCGGTGTATTCGCCGTGTTTCCAGAATTCATAGGTTGTGCGTTCTATGCCCACCTTGTCTTCTATCTCTGCGATGCGCCTGAGGCGGCTTGCCTCGGTCTTTATCCGCACCAGCCATCTGTCCTGCGCCCACTCCCAGTAGCCGAAAATGGGGCTGTAGACGGCGCCGTGCGCCTTGGCCTTATAGGTGCCGCCCGTGATGTCGACCAGGAGTTCGTAGGTCAACCTCTCTATCTCTGAGACGTTGTACTTCCTGGCAGCGCCGCCCGGAAGCAGGCTCAGGTTATGGCCTCCAGTCCAGTCGGGGGCTAAATCCGTGGGCATGGGGTCGAGCAGCCCTTCTTTATACAGGTCCACCACCAGCGCCATGGCCTCCCTGTATTTGGCAAAGCTGAGCTTGACACCCTCGTCCATGGCCTCAAGCTGGTCGCGGGCGAACCGCTGTGAGTGGCACCCCTTACATAACGTCACCCACCCATCCCGTATCTCCTTATACCTGGGCGCGCCCCTGTCCACCAGCGAGGTCCCCATGTAGGTATACACCGTCAAATTCTTGCGCACGTTGTGCTCACCCCCACTCATGTGGCAGTACGCGCACGTGGGCACCTTGTAGTTCTTGGCTGTGAGGGGTTTTGTCCAGTCCCATTCATACCCCTCGCTCTGGTATATCTGCCCGTGGTAGGACTGCATGTACATCTCGTACTCGTATTGTTCCGGCCCGGAGTGGCAGACGGCGCAGCTGCCCGTCTTGCGTGCCTCTGTAACGGAAAACTGGTGCCTGGAGTGGCAGCCGTCACAGCGGTTTTCAGCTATGGCATGACAGGTGAGACAGCCCACGACCTCCTCAGCCGGTTTCTCTATCTGACAGCCCTGCTCACAGAGGTCGATGCTGTAGGCGTGGGCATGGCCGCCCTGGCCCCCGCCCCTGTGGCCCTTGAGCTGCTCCTGGTGGCACTGGCCGCACGTGTCGTATGACGGCATGACCAGCTCCGCGTGGTTGTTGCCGTGGCATTTATCGCACCCGACCACCTCCCTGCCCTCTCCCGGCGAGGCATGCTTGCTGCGCCTCCACATCTCTACTATGCCGGGATTCTCCACCGTATGACACACCACGCACTGGTCGTTCTTGTACCAGCCGTCGAGAGAACTTTCCGGCCGGAATCTCTGGGTGTTATAGTAATATACCGGGTCATACCACCGTATAAGAGGCAGAAAGCCGTAGAGTTCACCGTATTTCCCCTTCCCGGGGAAGAGTTTCTCGGGGCCTGTATAGTAGGCGCCGAGTCCGCCCAGGTGATACACATCGCCGGAATCGTCAGGCCCAGCCTTTCCTCCCAACAGCCCGGCCATCTCCTTCTGAAAGGCCCCCGCCTCACCTGTGGCAGCCGCACACGGGCACATACAGGTAAATAACATGACAAAAACGACCAGTAACAGAACCCCTGTCACGGAGATTGTTTCAGGCATCTTCATTTCCCACCCTCCTTGCGGGTTTTCGTATATTTTCACAAGGTTGTAGTTGCTCATTATTAACTTCCAAGTGTTTGGGCGCGGTGCTACCATCCACACCGGCTTTTCGGTAAACTACCCGTGTGGGAATCTCCTGTCAACGGAAACCCAAAAAAGTGACCCCTTGGTTAAAGTCGTATAATCTCTATTGACTTTACTGCTTACATCTGTTAAGCAGTAGTTGGCACAATACGTTTGGTGCCATGCCTGCCATGTTCTGGCCAGGCCTGAACAGTTACTTTGAAGAGAGAAAGTGAGAAACAGAATGGCTAAGAAGATTTACGTGGGTAACCTCCCTTATTCAGTTGCTCAGGCAGACCTTGAACAGTTGTTTACGGAGAAATGGACAGTTACCAGTACCACTCTGATTACGGACAAGTATTCAGGAAGGTCCAAGGGTTTTGGGTTTGTTGAGATTGAGAGTGACGAAGATGCCGCCAGCGCAATAGAGGAGCTAAACGGCAAGGAGGTCGACGGCCGCAGTATTGTCGTAAATGAGGCCCGGCCAAAGAGGGAAGGTGAAGGCAGAGGCGGAAGAGGCGGCGGAGGCGGCGGAGGCGGCGGAGGCGGCGGCTTCAAGAAGAGACGCTACTAACCTTTCGCGCCAGCGCTCTTATCCGCACCGGCAACGCCGTGAAGAATTCTCAAGTAAATAAGAGCCGCGCAAAGACCCACAAATAGCACATGTCATTCTGAATTTTTTCGGGCGAAGAATGTTATTACAAGGGGCGTCAGCCCCAAAGTAATCTCATACTCATAAGGTTGCGGTACGCCTGAGACACGGGATCATTCGCCAAAAAGACAGGCTGAAAGCCCGGTCCATCGTAACCTTGACGTATTCGGTCCGCAATGAACACCCTGTCCGAAATCCTATTCGTTTAAGGTGGATTTTGCCCCCTAAAGAGACATGTTCTTTCCAGGAACAGCCCCAACGGGATAACCCCCTGACGACGTGCAAGTGTCAGGGTTATGTCTGCTCCTGGCCTTTCACACGGGAGATGATTTTTTGGAGGGTCTCCCTCGCGTCCCCGAATACCATCATGGTATTGTCCCTGAGAAAAAGTTCGTTCTCGATGCCCGCAAAGCCGGGGCGCATACTGCGCTTCAACACTATCACGGTCTTGGCCTGCTCCACGTTGAGGATTGGCATACCGTAGATAGGGCAGCCAGGGGCGTTCTTGGCCGCAGGGTTTACCACGTCATTGGCGCCCACTACAAGGGCCACGTCCGTGTGGGCGAAGTCGGCGTTTATGTCCTCCATCGCAAACAGCTTATCGTAGGGGACGTTAGCCTCAGCCAGCAGTACGTTCATGTGTCCCGGCATGCGCCCGGCGACGGGGTGGACGGCATATTTAACGTTAACGCCTTTCTCCTCAAGCAGGTCTGCCAGTTCACGCACGGCGTATTGCGCCTGGGCCACCGCCATACCGTAACCCGGCGCGATAATGAGCGTCCGCGCGTTTTCCAGCATGATAGCGGCGTCCTCTATTGTATATGACTTGACGGTGCCTGCTGAGGCCGTGCCCGCGACTGCCGCCGCATCCTGCTCCACCGCGCCAAATGCCCCGAACAGAACGTTGCCCAGTGAACGGTTCATGGCCTTGCACATCAGTTTTGTAAGGATAAGCCCCGCGGCGCCTACCAGGGAGCCGACTATTATCAGGGCATTATTGCTCAATACAAAACCGGTCATAGAGACCGCAACTCCGGACAGCGAGTTCAAGAGCGAGATGACCACCGGCATGTCAGCACCGCCAATAGGTATTACCAGCAACATGCCTAGCAGCAGGGCGAGGACTATCAGGCCATAGAAGACGCCGGCTTT
This sequence comes from Candidatus Bathyanammoxibius amoris, assembly GCA_024451685.1. Classification (NCBI taxonomy): domain Bacteria; kingdom Pseudomonadati; phylum Planctomycetota; class Candidatus Brocadiia; order Candidatus Brocadiales; family Candidatus Bathyanammoxibiaceae; genus Candidatus Bathyanammoxibius; species Candidatus Bathyanammoxibius amoris. Next base: position 9,349 of record JAMXCW010000022.1, read on the forward strand.
CGCAGGGAAGAAACACACGGCAATGGCAAGGCCCACCACGACAAGAAATAACAAACCGTTTCCCGCACGCTGTCCGGTGTAGACGACCGGCTGGCCGCTTATGAGACCTCGCAGCTTGCCGAAGGCGATCAGGGACCCTGAGAAGGTCATAAGACCTACAATGACGGACAGGAGAAGGGTTACAAGCAAAAAACCCTCGAAGTCCGGTGACAGGCGGTGATACTCCGAGGTGACCACCATGGCAGAGGCGCCACCGCCGCAACCGTTTAATATGGCTATCATCTCGGGCATGGCGGTCATCCGGACCTTCCTGGCCGCCACTGCGCCTATCGCCCCCCCAATCGCCACTCCGATTATTATCAGGTTAAAGCTCAGTATCTCCTGCTTAAATAGAGTAGCGGCCACGGCTATGGCCATGCCGAGCATGGAGAGCTTATTGCCGTAGCGCGCCGTGGCCGGAGAGCTGAGCATCTTAAGTCCCAGCATGAACAGCACAGCCGCGACAAGATAGGCAAAATTAACGATCTGCGGTGAAACGAACGTCATCCCTGCCGCCCCTTCTTAAACATCCGGAGCATACGGTCCGTTACCATATATCCCCCGACCACGTTGATGGTGGCGAATATCACGGCCATCATGCCGATTACGGTAGTAAGCCTCGCATCCCCGTCACTCCCCGCCGCCACAAGCGCCCCCACCAGGGTAATGCCGGAGATGGCGTTGGCACCGGACATCAGGGGCGTGTGCAGGATTACCGGCACCTTTGAGATAAGCTCAAACCCGACAAAGACGGCCAGCACAAAGATGTAGATGTTAATCAGTATCGAGCCCTCCATCATCCCCTCCCCCCGGTGCCCATAGACATAGACTCCAGTGTCGTTTTATGCACCACCTTTCCCCGGTAGGTGATGAGCGTGCCGCTTGTAATCTCATCTTCCAGGTCAATGTTAAGCTCGCGGTCTTTCACGATATGAAACAGAAATTTCTCAATGCTCTGTGAATACATCTGGCTGGCGTGAAAGGGCATATAGCTCGGCACGTTGGTAAGGCCGCTTATCAAGACCCCGTGCCTGACCACCTCCCCGCCGGGCTCTGTAAGCTCGCAGTTGCCGCCGAAGTCGGCGGCAAGGTCAACGATTACCGAGCCGGGCCTCATGGACTTGACCATCTGTTCGGTAATAAGTATAGGAGCACGTCTGCCCGGAATCAGAGCGGTTGTGATGATGACGTCAGAGTTTGCGGCGTGTTCGGCAATAAGTTCCGCCTGACGCTTCTTGTATTCATCCGATAGTTCCCTGGCGTAACCGCCCTCCGTCTCCGCCTCCTCCTCTTTATTGAGCGGCACCTTTACGAACCTCACCCCCAGGCTCTCCACCTGTTCCCCGACGGCCGGGCGCTGGTCGAAGGCCTCAACAACGGCGCCAAGCCGCTTGGCCGTGGCACATGCCTGGAGTCCCGCTACACCCGCACCTATAACCAGTACCCTCGCGGGGGCGACGGTGCCGGCGGCGGTCATGAACATGGGAAAGAACTTCGGCAGGGCGTTTGCCGCCGTGAGGACCGCCTTGTAGCCTGTGACGGTGCTCATGGCGCTCAGGGCGTCCATACTCTGTGCCAGGGTTACACGGGGGATGCAGTCCATGGCAAACGCCGCTATCTTCGCAGCCGCTAAGTTTTTTATAAGGTCCTGGTTTATCAGTGGATAGAGAAAGGAGATAAGCGCCGACCCCTCCCGTATCATATCTACCTCATGTCTGTCGGTGGTTTCGTTAAAAACAGGTTTATGCACCTTCAGGACCACGTCCGCGTCGCCGAGCAGCGTTTCTGCGGAGGGTTCGACCCTTGCGCCGGCCGCCTCATAGTCGCCGTCTGAGAACGTGGCTCCCTCACCCGCGCCCGACTCCACGGCGACCTCAATTCCGTTCTTGGTCATACGTCTTACGGAATCGGGAACGACAGCCACCCGCCGCTCGCCTTCAACAATCTCTTTAGGTACGGAGACCTTCATGTTTGTACCTCTAAAACTCGGCATTCAAAGCAAACACAGGGATAATCTTCATAGCTGTCCGCGTACCATTTCAAAATATCGCTACAAAATAGTGTCTGCAAACAGAAATATGAGGGGATTATAACCAAAGGTGCAGGTAAAATGTAGTGGAAAGCTTTATGTCCGGTAATCTCTCAAGTCGTGCCTATCTCAGCCACACATTAGCCGGGTTGTCTGGGAAGTGGCGACTATAACTATATTTCCAAACATTTTCTATGAAACTTTCTTGTTTAAAGATATAGGCTATGTTATGTATTCAGGCAAAAATTGAGGCTCAAAACTGCCTGTAAAAACAATAAAATACACTTGATACCGTGTATAATACGTGTACGCTGTTGTTCGGATGTGGTTCGCGCAGGGTAAGGCGTAATCTCAACGGGTACAAATATAAGCATAGAGAAAGGACGGTGCAGGGAATGGGTCATATAAAAAGATCGTTGTTGGCCGCTGCCTTTGTCGTTTCGATTGGATTTATTCCAGTGGTACCCGGCATGCAGTCATGCCTGGCCAACGATGACCCTGAAATTAACCGGAAAACACTGCTGGAGACGGGGGAGTGCGCCCACTGCAACCTCAAGGGGGTTGACCTGCGCAAGGCAGACCTGAAAGGTGCCAAGCTAAATAATGCGCAGCTTCAGGACGCTGACCTGAGTCAGGCCAAACTGAAAGACGCGAACCTTGAGGACGCCGACCTGAGCGAGGCAAACCTGGAGAGGGCGGACCTGAGCCATGCAAACCTTACGGGTGCCAATCTTACTGCCGCCAAGATGTACAGGACAAACCTGATGGGCGCCAACCTGAAAGGCGCGAATCTGACCCGTGTTGATTTAAGGAGCACTATTCTTGTAGACACAAATCTGAGAAATGCGACCCTGGAAGAGGCCGATCTGAGCGACGTAAACCTGGATGACGTCAAGTTGACCGGGGCAAACCTGCAGGACGCAGACATGAGCAGTGTCACATTGACCGGTGCCGACCTGTCGACCGCGGACCTGAGCGGTGCGGACCTGAGCCACGCTAACATGGTAGGCGCGAACCTGGAGGACGCAATCTTTGCCAACGCCAATCTGAGCCGCGCCAAACTGACGGGTGCCGACCTGCACGGCGTTAACCTGAGCCACGCAAACCTGAGCCACGCAAACCTGACAGACGCCAACCTGAGAAATGCGAATCTTCGATGGGCCAACCTGCGACGGGCTAATATGGAAGGCATCGACCTGAGAGGTGCCACCGTCAGAGGGGCGTACTTTGAAGGTGTAAAAGCCCTCGACCAGGACGTAAAGGAGGATTTAAGAAAGCGCGGCGCTAAATTTGACTAGGCTGGCGAGGCCATCCGGCCTCCACCATGCGCCACCTGGTATCTACATAACAATCCCCGCGGAATTTTTAAGATTTGTGTTGAAGACTGAAACAGGCCGATATTTTAACATATGCACTGAAAAATATTCCGCTACTCTCAAAATGATATTCCGGACCGCCGATAGAGCGGCTCTTACGGTCATCTCATAAATGGTAAGAAGAAAGGACGGTATTATTAAGAATGGACATTATTAAGAGATTGTTACTGCTTGCCGCCTTTGTCGTTTCGGTTGCGTTTGTACCTGCGTTGACAGGGATGCATCCAAAGACCGTCTACGGGCAGCCAGACGGATCTACGGACAGTGACATGGCCGACCAGGGAGACATGGGCTACGGGTCTGGCGTGGAATCCCTTGAGTCAGATGTCAGCGGCATACAGGCCGATAAAAACAGACTGCTGGCCACGAGACAGTGTCCCGGATGTGACCTGCGAGACGTCAACCTTGCGGGCGCCGACCTCAGGTCTGCCGAACTGGGCGAGGTCGACTTCACCGATGCCGTCCTGGAGGACGCCGACTTCAGCAGGGGTGCCAACCTCGGTAACGCCAACCTGACCGGCGCGAATATGAAGAACGTCAACCTGACCGACGCCATTATGAACGGCGTCAACATGACAAATACCGACCTGAGCGGTGCAAACCTTACCCGTGTCGAACTGAGCACAACAATGAAGGGGGGACTTGGGGGGGAGGGGATCGCTAAGATAGACAATACCAATTTTAGCGGTGCCAACCTGACAGACGTCGTACTGGCCGACGCCAACCTGGATGGCATCAACTTTAGCGGGGCCACAATGGGCGGCATCAACCTGAGCGGAACACACCTGATAAGTTGCAACCTGAAGGGGGCAGACCTCTCAGGCGCCAACCTGAAGAGCGCATGGCTCTTCGGTTCCGACCTGAGCAATGCCAAGCTGAATAATGCCAACCTGCAGCTCATAAACCTGAAACCGGCCGTCACCAGCGGAAATCTGCCTGACACTTTTAACCTTGACGGCGCCAACTTTAACGGTGCCAACCTGAAGGACGCCGACCTGACCGGGGCGTCAGTCAAAGGCACTGTGTTTAAGGGCTCCAAAGGTCTCTCTGCGGCACAAAAGGCGGATCTCAAGAAACGCGGGGCCGTGGTGGACTAGCCAGAGGCATTTAGCTTGTCCCTCCGACCACACTGGTCGCAGAAAGTTGTTGGGTATATAGAAAAACTTTTTGCAGGAATGTTGGCTTCGAGAGAAAGGAGGTTTTTTTGAGAATGGGCTGCATCAAAAAACCGTTACTAGCCGCTGCCCTTGGTGTCCTGGTTGGACTGATGCCGATGGCACCGGGCATGCAGGAACGCCCGGCCTACGGATATTCTGAAGCCGACCTGAAAAGACTTATAGAGGCGGGGGACTGCGTGGAATGCGACCTCCATGCCGCCAACCTGAGCAACCTAAACCTGAGCGGTGTCAACCTTGAGAGGGCCAACCTCACCGGCGCAAACCTGAGCGGCACCAAGCTGATAGGCACGAGGCTCGACGGCGCCAACCTGGGCGGCGCCAATCTCCACGGTGCCTCTCTCGAAGAGGCCTTTCTGGTCAACGCCAAGGTCTCCGGCGCCAATCTGGCAGGGGCTAATCTGCGGCGCACAAACCTGCAGGACGCCGACCTGAGCAGTGCCAACCTGAGCGGTGCCAACCTCAGCGGAGCCTACATGAGCAACACCAAGCTCACCGGCGCAAACCTCCATAACGCCAATCTGAGCGGAAATGACCTGAGCTCCACTTTCCTCTCCGGCGCGAACGTCTACGGCACGGACTTCCGGAATACGAGCGGTCTTACCGATGAACAGATAGCCGAGTACAAAAAGCGCGGCGCCAAACTGAATTAGCCCGGCAGGCCTAGCCAGTAGCCGTTATCCCCTCTTGTTTGTAGAAATACCGAAAACGGAGTAACGACACCGGCTCCCCGCGAGGGCCGCGTTTAGACACTACAGCCGCCGGCAGCGAAAACGATATGACAAAATCATTCGTAGCGTGCTTTCACAACCTCAAGAGTTTTACCTCTGAGATCGGCACTGTCGAGATCCTCTGTTAACAAGACCAGTTGTATAAACTCTCCACGGTAACCAAAGGGGTCGTCGGCCCTTGCTCCACGTGCGAGCTGCAGCACGTCGTCGTATTCGAAATCCCTCGTGTACCTGCCTCCCCGAAGAAGCTGACCATAAGCGGTCACCGCCGCGGCAAACCGGAAGTTGTCTGTGGACGCAGCGATATCATCGGTGATATCCTGACGCTTAAGCGGCCGTTCAATAAGCAGGCTCTCATCCCCCTGGGGAGGTTTGTAGCGCAGGCGCAGAAAGGCTAGTTCGTCACTGTGCTGCGTCTTTGCTTCTTGTTCCGGCTGGTAGCGCAAGGGTTCAAGACGCAGACCCTTACCCCCCACCAGGGCAATCTCGTATAAAACAGTTACCGTATGACCTGCCCCAATCTCACCGGCGTCCACCTTGTCATTGCTGAAGTCCTCGCGCTTGAGCACACGGTTCTCATAGCCGATAAGTCTATATTCGGCCACCTCAGAGGGATTGAACTCGACCTGTATCTTAACGTCCTTGGCAATCGTGTGCAGGGTAGACGCCATCTGCTCCACAAGCACCTTTCTGCCCTCCTTGAGGGTGTCGATGTAGGCGTAGTTGCCGTTACCGACGTCTGCAAGTCGCTCCATTAACTCCTCGTCATAATTTCCAACACCGAAACCCAGGGTGGTCAGACTAATACCTGTCTTGCGCTTTTGTTTAATCAGGTCTTCCAGGGCCACGACGTCGATAGTTCCCACATTGAAGTCACCATCGGTGGCCAGTAATACCCGGTTAATGCCGCCTTCGATAAAGTTCTGTTCGGCCAGCTGATAGGCGCGCTCAATACCTTCACTGCCGTGGGTACGGCCTCCGGCCTCCAAAGCGTCAAGCGCCTGGAGGATCTTAACCTTGTCCTTGCCGGACACCGAGTCCAGCACCACCCCGGATGCGCCGGCATAGACCACGATGGAGATACGGTCCTGCTCGCGGAGTTTGCGTGTGAGCAGTTTGAGAGAGGATTTCACCAGGTCCAGCTTGTTGAGCCAACTCATGGAGCCGGATACGTCGATTAGAAATACCAGGTTCGCCGGCGGCAGCGCGCCTGCGTCAACGTCATACCCCTTGAGACCGATGTGAAGCAGATAGGTATCCGGGTTCCAGGGAGTCGTGCATGTTTCCATAGTAACGCGGAACGGGGTTGATTCGTCTTCAGGTACCGGGTAATCATAAGCAAAGTAGTTAATCAGTTCCTCGACCCGGACAGCGTCTCGCCTGGGGAGCCGTCCCTCATTGAGGAAACGCCGCACGTTAGAATAAGAACCGGTGTCAACATCTATACTGAACGTGGATACAGGGGCCTCCGCAACGCTCTTGACTCCATGCTCTTCAATGTGCGCGTACTGTTCACGGTCTAACGGCAGGTAAACATCAGGGGAAGCCGCCGGGAGAGGTGGACTAAGCATTGCCATTCCACTAAAGCCTCCCCTTGCCCCTACACCTCCCCCTCCTACTCCCACGTCATACGACATCTCCGACATCCCCGACACCCCCGGCATCCCCGACACTGCCGACACCCCCGCAAATCCCAAATCCTTTTGCCTTAATTCAAACTCACCTCTAAATATCTCTTGTTCTGCGTTCACTATCCATAGCTCACCATCAGGACCTACTGCGATTGCAACCGCGCTACCTTCTACCTTATCCCAATCAACGCCGTTCCACCCATGGATTCCGTATCCCCCGTCAGTCGTGTCGGTTCCAATTATCCAGACAGCGCCGTTGGCACCCACTCCTATATCATGGGCGCTGCCCGGGAGTTTCTGCCAGCCATCCCCAGCCCTTTCAAATATTTCCTGTCTGGAATTCACTATCCATGGTTCGCCCGCTGGACCCACGGCGATTCTAACCCCTCCACCATCTACGCCGTCCCAACCGCTGCCGTTCCATCTATAGATTCCGTAGCCCCCGTCAGTTTCGTCGGTTCCAATTATCCAGACAGCACCGTTAGCACCCACACCTATGTCATGGGCGCTGCCCGGGAGTTTCCGCCAGCTACCCCCAACTCTCCTGAATATTTCCTGTCTGGAATTCACTACCCATGATTTACCGCCGGGAGTTACCGCAATTCTAATACCCCCGCCACCTGCGCTGTCCCAGCCAATATCGTTCCACCTGTAGATTCCGTATCCTCCATCGGTTGGGTCGGCCCCAATAATCCAGACAACGCCGTTAGCCCCTACTCCTATGTTATGGGCACTACCGGGGAGTTTCTGCCACTCAGCAGCGGAAGTGAATGAGTTGAAATTTATTACAAACAGAGAAACCAGTACAAACATTAATGAGAGACTGCGAAACCGGGCTCTTTCCATTTTCAACTCCTTATATCCAGACACACGAACTCCAGTGTCGGATTCTTCCTGGGGAGATTTCTCGGGGTGATTTCTCGGGACATTTTCATTTCTGATTCCCTTTTTCTAGAAGCCTTCCGACCTCCCGGATAAAGGTTCCAAATGTCCAGGCCGCAGATCAGCACACAATTCGCCAACCCTTCGACACACTACTCTAGCACCGAAATGGCTGTATATCAAGTTTTGTTAGATACGGTATTGTGAATACCTTTTTCCTCTCTGAGGTATACCTACTTATCGTGTCCCCGGCCCCTTTTCTCATGGAGGAATGGAACTTTAATAGACATCCGACCATCGGAAATAAATTTATACCCATAATCACCGGGTGGGATGAAGTCCCAGGCCCCCCACGGCTCAAAGAAGTCTTGACAACCTGGACAGAAAACGCATACTCTTTGCTGCGAATCGTAAATAACGACTCCTATAGCAATTCTCTCGGGTACTCTGACGGCAAACACTGCCAGCCGGGCAGGTAAGTATGGGGAAATATATATACACCAGCCACAACATTTCAAACAGATAGAGTGCAGATGAAGAATGTAGAAAAATGGACAACCTTTGCGGCAATTACCACATCAATCGTGCTGATAGTTAGTTTGGGATTCAATTCTTTTTTCAGCATGATTTTTTCAGAAACCAATAAAGAGATAAAACTTGGAACTGAGCTGACCCTGTTTACTCAAACGTACCAACTTGCAAGAAAATCCGCGGCATCCTTTTTCCAAACCCATCACGATGAAATAGAGGCTTATCTTAGCGGTAAAGCCGGGATGTCGACCGCAATGCATGGCCAATTGGTTCAGATGTTGGATGACATTGAGTTTCTTGCCTGGCTGCTTAATAACGGGTACATTACACTGAAGGGGGCCAACGAACTCTTGTCGTCACAGATGGTGCACGTTCTGAATCAAGCCGCCGTTATAATAGAAAAGTCGGACCCGCCGGCGTCTGAATATTTCGCGAAACACTATCCCGAAATCACAAAGGTATGGACGCCAAAAGGCACAAAACGCTAAGAAGATTTCGAACCGATATTTGACGTAAAATAGTGGATGTATTTCTGAGGCCAAAATCCCCCTGCTAGAGCAGGGTTTCAAGCACCTAAAATGCCCTATCACAACGTGGAGATAATTCCTATGAACAAGATATATATACCCTCCAAAGGCCCGGAGAACTGGAAGCAGTTTCTCGCCGAACCTGAAAAGCAATGGAAGAAAGGATATTCCGCCAGGGCGCTGGCGTACTGCTGGGAGGAGGCGGACGGCTTTCCGAGTTGCGTGCAGAAGGTCTTCGCTAAATCCGGGGTTCCTCTCTTCAAGGGCATAGAGCTTCTATACGCCTTCCCAGAGCACCAGGTGCCGCTGCCTGGTGGAAGTTGTCCCTCGCAGACTGATGTTTTCGTGATCGCGCGGTCTTCGGGAGAATTGGTTTCCATTGCCGTTGAAGGCAAGGTAAAGGAACCTTTCGGCCCATCCGTGGGAGAATGGTTAGGCAGCAGTTCCCCCGGAAAGGAACGGCGGCTTAACTTTCTATCCGAGCAGCTCGACCTTAGCGTGGCAACCCTCAAGGGCATACGGTATCAGCTACTACACCGCACGGTGTCGGCCATTTTGAAAGCCAGGGACCTCAACGCCTCTAGCGCCGTTATGCTCGTACACTCTTTCTGCCAAGATCATACCTGGTTCAATGACTACCAGGCCTTCCTCGGACTTCTCGGCAAAGAGGGGACACCGAACAGTGTCAGCCCCATAGGAGAAAGGCAAGGGGTACACCTGTACTTAGCCTGGGTAACAGGTGAGGCAAAGTTCCTGAATACTTGACAACCTTTCCCCCTTGTAGTAGATTTCCCCAAGATTAGATGCATAACCATTGAAAATGTCCGTACATAGGCCTGAGTACACAAAAGTGAAGACGATAGACTTGCCAGGTCGAGAAAAGCTCCTCTCGTTGGAAACACCCGAAAAGGTCGAAGACGAGAATTACTATTCTTGTGCCATCGCAGCAGGAACCTTGCTGCTGGCCGAGGAGCTTACGCGCCTCGAACATAAAAAGAGCAGAGAACAAAAAAAGCACAGGGTGCTCGCCCTCAAGCGTTCACTGCTGAGAGAGGCATTCCCAAAATTTACGGCCGGGCTGTCCCTTGAGGGTGATGCCGGCAAGTTACTTTCCGACAGTCGGCTGGGAGATAAGGCTACCGAATACATTATTGACCTTGCCTTCACAAACCCCTTTGCGCCCTATGAGCTCAAGTTCAAGAATAAGCATTTTACAAGCGCTTTGGGGAACGTCGCCGCTTTAGTGCGGTTGAGCGTTGAAGACGTGAAACGCATAAGGCACACCCAGCGGAAAGCGCTCAAGGCGTATCGTCACGTCCACTGGAAAAAGATTATGGCTTACGGTCTCAGCCGTCTCGCCGTTATAGGTGTAGCAGGATTCCTTTTCGCGCCGCTCTTAGTCGGGGCTGTTGGAACTGCGGCCGGTCTTACCGGGGTGGCTGCGACAACCCAAGGCCTGGTCACCCTCGGAGGAGGCAGCCTTGCCCTGGCAGGAGTGCGCCTGGCCGGCGGTCTGTGGTTAGTGCGCGCTACCGGCGGTTTTTTTGGGCGCGACCGGCACGGAACTGCTTTTACAGCTTGGCCCAAAGAACGCAAGGGTTGAGCTTGTCAAACTACAGGCAAGCTATCAGGAAATGCTTCTTCGAGGGCAGCCGCAAAACATGAACACTCCATGTGTGATAGGATCTCTGGAGAAACGACGCGATGAAATTGAGCAGCGGATTGAGGAAGAACTTAAGCTGAACGAGAAACGCTCTACACGCATCCGGGACATGGAGGCAATACAAGTTGCGGTAACCGACTGCATCAGATGGATGAGAAAGCATGCCGTCTGAAGGCAATAAGCCCTGGCCGTAACTTCTTTCCGGGTATTGCATGTGTACGACCTCCCGCCACCCTCTCTTTTCAGGGTGCGCGTCTCGGGGCACCTTACGATTCTGACGTTCCTTTCTTCCGGCGCTTTTGAAAGTCTTCAATCTTTTGTGCCAGTTCTGCCGCCTCCTCCTTGCCCAGTATCTTTTCTGCGAGCTCGATAGCCAGTTTCGCCGCCTGTCCGGCTGATACCCCTCTGACACAGGTTATCCTCCACTGCCCGTCTTCGACGGCCAGTTCACAAATGCCATGCCTTTCTCTTACGGGCGGTACGCCATACTCGAACATGGCTTGCAACGCCGCAGCGCTGCCCGCAACGTTAATGGCCTCTTTTATGTTGAGCACGATGGAGTCCACCTCTACCGTAGCGGTGTCACCGTCAACGGTGGTCTTGGTAATCCGCTGTCTGGACATGGAATGTGCCATGCCAATCAGTGATGTTATGGATTCAGGCGCCTCACGCCTGATGTAGCGTATCAATTCCAGCCATTCAATGATGGTGTCGTCATTTCGTGAGATATGCGTATATGCCATGTCGTAGTCACCTGCCCTTACCGCTCTGAGGTATTTCTCTACCACCATGTCGGGAGAGTCCTGGGGCCGGGCAAATCCAAAAGACCCTAAAAGGACCGTCAGTAGGATAAATAGTGTGAGTTTTCTGCTCATAATCAACCACCTTTTTTCAGCAATTAATACTCCAAAAGATACAGATTTGACCTGCTCCCACACATAGTATCAGTATTTAAGTTAGTTTTGTAGTGGCTGCCGTACAATACCGCTTGGGCTGTATGCGGATATTATCCCTCTGAGGGATAATAAGTCAATGAAAGAAGGCCACAGCATTTGATATTCCGGCCAAGAGACACGGAATTTAAAGAAATCCCCCCCCGCAGAAAACCCTACAAAACACGACTTTCTTTTAACCCGACAAACTTAGCGGCTCTCTTCTTCTGACGTATAACGATTTGGTGTTGGATTATTTTTAATGTCTTTTATCGCTTCAAGAAGCCTTATGGTTGCATCTCGATCTATGTCATTTCCTTGATATCTTACTTCATAGAGGCCTTGAAGATTCGATGGAAGTTGAACCCCTTCGCGCACAAGAAGAATGAATCGCCTTCCATAAAGGGCCATTGCTGCACCAATCTCAATAAGAACATTAGGATTGATGATAGAATGTTCATTTGCATCTTTATCAATTAGCGTTTGCTCAGCATCTACGTGAATAATTGCTGCACCGCAACCACGCATCTCATCCATAACTTTGTCTGGAACGGGCTTTGATACCGATTGCTTCTCGATTGAA
>JAMXCW010000023.1 GCA_024451685.1 Candidatus Bathyanammoxibius amoris
CCTAGTTGCGCCCTGACGGTCCCGTACGTGTTCTTCAGATTGCTGGTGACCGTGCCGGCTCCGATGTTCACCCAGGAACCCACGTAAGAGTCGCCCAGAAAGCCGTCATGCTGCTTGTTCGAGTAGCTGTGCAGTATGGAATTGGATATCTCCCCGCCTACCTTACAGGCCTCGCCGACGTTTGAACCCTCCCTCAGCCTCGCGGCGGGTAATACCACTGAACCCCTGCCCACGTAGACCGGCCCGATAATAACGGCGTTGTGCATTATCTCCGCGTCCTTGTCTATATATATCGGGCCCTTTTCCGCGTCGAGCACGCAGCCGGGTTTAACCGTGGCGCCCTTGCCCACGAATACACCCCGGGGATTCAGCACATGAACCCCCTCATACACCTTTCCCCGTATCTTCTTCCCCTTTGGGAAGGCGCCGCAGTCCTTGATTACTTCTTCCCGGTTATTCTTTATGACGTCCCAGACATAATCCGCGAAGTTGTATTCTATTTGAAAAGCGGGGGCCCTGTCTGTCAGTTTCGGGAGTTTATTGTCGGGGCTGAGGAAGGATTCCGGGGTTAGGCCCATGCAGGCCTTTTTACCCAGGCGTGCGTAGACAATGGTGTCTTTCCAGACCACGATTTTGTCCTTTCCTTCCAGGGGAATCTGTTCGAGGTCGAGGATGCGGCCGTTTATGAATAAATACCCGTCGGCGTCCGGGTCAAGGGTGTTTATGCCGTGCGTGTATCTTTCTCCGAGGACGTCCGCGAGGTATTCCCTTACGAACAGGCTGACGGAGACGCTTTCAGGGTAGTGCTGAAGGGTCCTTTCGAGGAAAGTATAGATACCCATACGCAGTTCATATGCCGCGCGGTTGTGGGTAAGCGGTAAAAGACCGGCATAGCCGCCGTCTTCAAAGACGCATAGACCTTTCATGGCTTATTATTTGCTCCTGCCCAGTTCTTCTGTGATAATCCGCCGCATTTCCTTTTCGGTTTCGGCCGTTCCCCTGGTCCTTATCATGTCGAGCATCTCTGGAGACGACAGACGTTCCAGCGCCCGTTGTCTCTTAGAAGCTTCGCCTATCTGGGAGCGCACTTCGGGTCGCAGCCGGGAGAGGAGTTTAATAAACTCGCCGTATTCAGGTCCATAACGGTTTTCCAGCTCCTGGCGCATCCTCCGCGCGAACGCGGGGCTTGCGCCGCCGGTTGATATGCTTATCTGGAGTTCACCACGGTTTACAACGGACGGGACTATAAAGTTACAGAGTTCCGGTTTGTCGACCACGTTGACCAGCAGCCCGTGCCGGCTGGCCTCTGTCCAGACCCTTTGGTTGACTTCCTCCTCGTTGGTGGCCGCTATTACCAATGTCGCGCCCTCAAGACACCTGTCTTCATATTTCTGTTGTAGAATGGTCAGCCCTTCTTCTTTCAAAAACTCTGGAGAAATTTCGGGGCTTATTACCACCACCTGCGCCCCGGCCTCCTTGAGGCTAAGGGCCTTCCTGTAGGCCACGTCACCCCCGCCTACGACAATACATTTCTTGTCCCTTATGTCCAGGTATATAGGATAATATCTAGGCATTAATCCGGTACACTGGCGGTGTTCAGAGATGGACTATGTCTCACATGCCACCAGGTCTTCGTAGGTGTTTCTGCGTCTTATCACGCGACAGCTGTTGCCGGTGACCAGTACCCCGCACGGCTGCAGTCTGGAGTTGTAGTTGGAACTCATGGCGGAACCGTAAGCGCCGGCGTTGAAGACGGCCAGGTATTCACCGTCCTTTACTTCCGGGATGACCCGGTCCCTGGCAAGGCAGTCGCTTGACTCGCACACCGGACCCACGATATCCGCCTGCACCATTTTCTTGGTCTTCTTGGGACCTTCCGGCCGGAGCACGTCGGGCATGGGCACGCTGGTCCTGACGGGCCATATCCTGTGAAAAGCATCATAGAGCGCGGGCCGTATGAGGTCGTTCATGCCGGCGTCACAAATGATAAAACGCTTGCCGAAACTCGTTTCTTTGTTATAGGTCACCCTGGTGACCAGTATGCCCGCGTCTCCGACAATAAACCGTCCCGGCTCCATTATAAGTTTGCAGCGCAAGGGCTTAAGGACCGGCAGTATCTTCCGGGCGTAGTCGGCCGGCCCCGTGACCTTCTCGCCGGTATATGATATGCAGTAACCGCCGCCTATGTTTACATACTCTATCTCTACCCCCTGTTCGCGGCAGAACGACAGATATTCCTTAACCTTTGCCAGCGCATCTACGTAGGGCCCGGGGCTGGAGACAGGGGAGCCGATATGCACGTGGATGGCGACAAGGTGAACGCCCCGCAGGCCCCGCAGGTAGCCGTTGTTAAAGAGTTCCCTGGCGGCCTTGAGGTCTATGCCGAACTTGTTTTCCTTTTTGCCGGTCGTGGTCTTTTGGTGGGTTTCCGCGTCTACGTCGGGGTTGAGTCTTATGGCCACGCGGGCGACTTTTTCGATACCCAGGGCCACTTTGTTGATGTTGTCGAGTTCTTCTCTGGACTCCACGTTGAACATGAATATATTGTGTTCCAGCGCGTCCCTTATTTCTTCGGCACTTTTGCAAACCCCCGCAAAGACCACCTTGGATGGATTGGCGCCGGCCCTGAGCGCCCTGTAGAGTTCCCCGCCCGAAACCACGTCAAACCCTGAGCCGGCCTCTGACAGGAGCCTGAGTATGGAGAGGTTTGAATTGGATTTCACAGAGAAGCAGATCAGGGGCTTTTCCTTCTTAAAGGCGTCTTCGAGTTCGTGATAGTGGTCGAGGATAGACTGCTTGCTGTAGATGTACGCGGGGGTCCCTACATCACGCGCTATTTCCTCCACCTTCATGTCTTCGCAGTAGAGTGAGCCGTTACGGTATGTAAAGTGTTTGTCCATAAGACCCCCCCCCTTATGCGGGTTTGCCCCGGAGTTTTAGCTTCTTCTTCCAGAAAGCCAGCCTCTTCTTGACCTCGCGCGGGGCCGTAGAGCCGGGTCCGGCATAATGTTTCACGCAATTCTCGACACCCAGAATGCGGTATACGTCATTGTCGATGAGCCCGGAGAATTTCCTGAGCTCGTCTATGGATAGTTCCGCCAGCCTTTTCTTGCGTTTCACCGCCGCCCTTACCGTCTTGCCGACCACCTCGTGGGCCTCGCGGAACGGCAGTCCTTTTCGCACCAGATATTCCGCCAGGGCGGTGGCGTCGAGGAAACCTTTCTCGCACGCGGTCTTTATGTTGTCAACCCTGAAGTCGACACCCTTAACAATGAGGCAGAGGAGTTCCAGTGACGTGCTTACGGTCGAGGCCGTGTCAAAGACGGCGACCTTGTCTTCCTGCATGTCACGGTTATAGGATAAAGGCAGCGCCTTCATCAGGGTGAAGAGCGATAGCAGATTGCCGTACACGCGCGCGCACTTTGCCCGCAAGAGTTCAAGCGCGTCGGGGTTCTTCTTCTGCGGCATTATGCTAGAACCGGTACAGAGAGACTCGTCCAATTCCAGGAAACCGAACTCCTCGGTGGACCAGATGATCCATTCCTCGGCAAGCCTGGAGATATGCATGGCCAGTATGGCCAGGCACGAGGCGAATTCTATGCAGAAATCCCTGTCACTGGTGGCGTCCACACTGTTGTTGGAAAAAAACTTGAACCCCAGGAGCCTGGCCGTCATGGCCGGGTCGATGGGGAGCGTTGTGCCTGCCAGCGCGCACGCCCCGAGGGGTGAGACGTTGACACGGTCGAGACAGTCCGCCAGCCTCTCCCTGTCCCTCTCTAACATCTCCACGTAGGCCAGTAGATAATGGCTGAGCAGTACGGGCTGCGCGTGCTGGAGATGGGTAAAGCCCGGGATTACCGTACCGTGATATTCATCAGCCTTAGACACCAGCGCGCGTTGCAAGCCTTCTATCAGGCCGGTGATGTGCCGGGTCTGTTCCCTGCACCAGAGCCTCATGTCCAGCGCCACCTGGTCGTTACGGCTCCTGGCCGTGTGCAGTTTCTTCCCGGTATCGCCGATTCGTTCTATAAGTGCCGCTTCTATGTTCATATGCACGTCTTCCAGCCCGGTGCTGAATTCAAAGTGGTCGGATTCGATGTCCTTCTGGATGCCGTGTAACGCCTTAATGATACTGTCTCTCTCCTTGCCGGAGATAAGCCCACAGGCGGCCAGCATGGTGGAATGCGCGATTGAGCCCTGGATGTCATGTTTATAGAGCCTCCAGTCGAACGACACCGATTCCGTGAAGCTCTCCACCAAGGGCTGCGTCTGTTTACCAAACCTGCCTGACCAGGGTTTTTTCTTAATAGTTTTCACGGCATAAATCCAGTTGTACGTTAGTTTTAATTTTAATACGAGATTTTAAACCTATACACTTGTAGAAGCAAGGGTAATAGTGGCACGGATGGAAACGTGGCCCCCGTCAGAGGCCGGACGTCCGTGCCGGTGGCAAGACGCCGTTTCAGCAGCGCTTAGGCTCTGTTTAAAAGCTCTGCCATGAGAGCGAGCCTTTTCATAAGGGTGGAGAAATTCTCCAGCGTCAGTGACTGGGCGCCGTCGGATAAGGCATGGTCAGGGTCCGGGTGGACCTCGATAAGGAGGCCGTCCGCGCCTGCCGCCAGGGCGGCGAGGGCCATGGGCTGCACCAGATACCACTTGCCCGTTGCGTGGCTGGGGTCACAGATTACAGGCAGGTGGGTCATCCTTTTGGCCATAGGTATGGCACTGATGTCTAACGTGTTGCGGGTAGCCGTCTCAAAGGTTCGTATGCCCCGTTCGCACAGCATTACCTGCTTATTCCCCTTTCCCATAATGTACTCCGCGGAGAGGAGCCATTCCTCAATGGTGGCCGACATGCCGCGCTTCAGCACACAGGGCTTGCCTGTCTGCCCTACCTCCTCGAGTAACTGGTAATTCTGCATGTTCCGCGTGCCTATCTGCAGGATGTCCGCGTACCGGGCCACAACCTCTACGTGTCCGGGTGTCATGGCCTCGGTCACTACCTTCAACCCCGTCTCGGCGCCCACGTCGGCAAGTATCTTGAGCCCCTCCTCTCCCATTCCCCGGAAGCTGTAGGGTGACGTCCGCGGCTTGAAGGCGCCGCCCCTGAGTATGCCGGCGCCCGCCCGCTTCACGGCCGCAGCCGTCTTAAGGAGCTGCTCCCGGCTTTCAATTGTGCACGGGCCCGCCATGACGACCGTGTTTCCACCACCGATACTCACGTCCCCGATGTTTATTACGGTGTCGGCCGCGCTGAATTCCCTGCTGACCAGCTTGTAGGATTTGGATATTCGCATGGTGCGCCCTACCCCGGGCAGCCTTTCAATGCTTTCAAGCAATTCCGGCGGAATGTGTGCCCCCACCACGCCGATTATGGTCGTTTCTTCCCCTTTTGAGACGTGGGGGGTGAGTCCTGCTTCCTCAATCCGGGCCAGTACCCTCTTTGTCTGCTCCTCGGTAACGTTCTTTTCGAGAATGATTATCATGGGTCTAATACGTTTATGTAGTGGTTGTAATGCCTCTGTCCTGCCCTGCATTGAATATTGAACATTGAACTATGGCAGAGCCTCTACCGTCAGAATTCCAGAATTTAGCACGAGAAAGGCCGGGATGTAAAGGAAAATATGTGTATCGCAGAGGATGTTTTGTGCAGCTTGGAATGTGCCTGGGGACAGGCCGGGGGGACAGGTGCTGTGTGTCAGTCCGTGTGTGCTCAAGTGTGTCCTCATTTTGGGGCCGGCCGAATTGGCAGGAATGCGCAGGCGAACGAAGGGGTGAGCCTTGCAAGACACCGGCATAAGCAAAATTATCAAGAAATGTAGTGACAATAATATTCCTTAGTGCCTTAATACAAAGCAGCTACATACGCAATAGTAATGACAATTATCCTATAAGCGCCCTAAAGCCAAGTATTTAGCGTTTGGGCGGCGGCGGATACGCGGGAGCTCGCTGGCATGCGGGTCTTCAAGCCTGAAGATAACTGAGAGACACGGAAAGGTGGATGAGGTCAAGCCTAAACGGCTTATGCCATTCAAACAGTGAGAACACAGAAGAAAGAGTTGGTGCTTAAGACAATAACGAAAAGAAGGGTTAGCGGGAAGCAAATGGCCTCCGGAGAGGTCCCTCCTCTTACGCCTGAAGCGTCGCCGCGCCCTTCCAAAGAGAGTATACCACCATCCAGGGGCAGTGTTAATATCGCCGAAGGCACCCGCCTTACGCGCCCTTAACAGTCATGCCTGAGGCAGGTTTACCCTCCTAACAGACCGGCGAGCCTTCAGCCGTTGGTGTGATCCGAATCGGACATCTTGCGTCTGTTACGGAGCCTGGACGCCAGATGCTACAAAAACAAATTCCGTATGCATAAGACCCGTCATCGTAGCCGTTCGCAGGGACGGGTGTGAGGTCCACCCCGCATTTTTATCCTCAGACACAGGTCGGTTATCATTTTGAGGTTCTCATCCAGTGAAGTTCCCTTTGTGGACAGATAACCGCCTGTGATTATACTGCTGGCCCCGGCGTAGCATATCCAGCACTACCGCGCACCTTCTGATGTTCCCTTGTAGAAATACAGAATGAAGGTCCGATAATATATATTATGTTGCATTGGGCGGCTGCGAGCCCTCAATCCCTGACTTTTCATAATAATACGGGATGCATGGCCCAGGCATGATTGTAAGAAATACAGTTAGCGATTGTATATTTTCAGTGTGATTGCCGGGGACAAAGCCAATTTGTGGTCAAGAGGCCGGCATTTTTGCTGACAAACCGGAAATACGGGGGCAAAACCTGCACAACCCGTTTCATTTTTAGCCTAGCCATGTGGTTTTATCTCTTCGCTTCTCAATCATACTCTGGAATGCATGATTTGGTTGTGAGGGACGGGGTTTTTGCGCAAAATTGCCGGTTTGCGGCTGATTTTGGCTAACCAGTTACAATGTAAGGTGTTACGGTGTATTTATCTGTGTAAGCTGCTTTTTATGGGTGAAATCTGGGAATTTGTGTCTTTGCGGCGCCCTTGAGTGTCCGGAAGGCACTTCGTGCGTTGCTGCCGGGGCAGTTTGTGGGCTTGGAGCAAGTCGCGAGAGGTGCAAGGGGTCTCTACTCTATTGGATTGGGGTTTTTTTGATCAATCCACAAACACCACGGCCTTGTCGGTGTGGACCCGTTCGGGTGTTCGAGGTTTTTCTGCGGGGTAGCCCACCGGGACTATTACCACGGGCCGCAGGTGTTGGGGGAGTTCAAGCACCCTGGCGGCGCTATCTTCATCGAAGGCGCCCACCCATGCCGTGGCTATGCCGTGTTCACAGGCCAGCAGCATAAGGTTCTGGACGCTTGCAGCGACGTCCTGAAGGGCGTAGAGGTCGGTGCCCCGGCTGCCGTAGTGGGTCCTTATGCGCATGTCCGCGCAGGCTGCTATAACCAGTGGGGCCTTGGCGATGAAGCTCTGTCCCCATGCGGCCTCCACAAGACCGTCTTTCAGCCCCTGGTTGCGTATGAAATAGAACTTCCGGCTCTGAAGGTTCCCTGCGCTTGGCGCCCATATCAGCGCCTCTATCAGCTTGTCTACCAGATCCTTTGGGATTTCCCTGTCCTGGAATTTCCTCACGCTGCGTCTCTTTTTAATGACTTCTAGGATGTTCATGGTGTATAGGCTCCGTCCGTGATATATGCAATGGTGAATGTTC
The DNA here is from genome assembly GCA_024451685.1 of Candidatus Bathyanammoxibius amoris. Classification (NCBI taxonomy): domain Bacteria; kingdom Pseudomonadati; phylum Planctomycetota; class Candidatus Brocadiia; order Candidatus Brocadiales; family Candidatus Bathyanammoxibiaceae; genus Candidatus Bathyanammoxibius; species Candidatus Bathyanammoxibius amoris. Next base: position 7,686 of record JAMXCW010000023.1, read on the forward strand.
TTATGGATAACGGGTTGAGGTCGTGATGCGATACATTGGCAGAGTGGTGACGTATATATCCCAGTTCCCCTGTCTTATTTCGTTCGAGTTTCCGCTTCGGCGGTCAAGCCAGAGGATGTTCGTGCCCCATATCTGTGGGTAGTGTTGGAAGGCCGAGTTGGTGGTAACTGCCTCGCCGTAGGGATGCTGCCCGAGGGCGATACGGTGGCCGGGACAGACAAAAATAATAATGATGCACGCCAGGAGGACTGTGCGCAGAAGGGTAGAGAGAAAAAGGTGTGGGGACTTCATTGTCTTTTTGCGGTTAACTCGTTATTTACAGGCATTTACCGGAGGATTCTAACACCGTTCAGGACCCCTGTAAAGGCCATATTTTACGCTACACCGGCCGCAACGGCCCACGCAAGAGGTGTTCTGTGTCCTTATAGTTCAGGTATGGTCTAAACTTTGCCTCTGTCCATTTTGTTTGTGGTTTGTGGTAATTTAGGGTTCTCCGGTATGACAGGTATCCGGGCGAAAATCTCTTGTGGCGCGGCATTATGGCATTTCAGGGAATTTTTCGAGCCTTCTTGACAAGCGCAAGGAAGAGTATATAATGTAAGGTTCAGGTTTTGGTTGACCCTCCAACCCAGTGGAAGGAAAATATCTTATTATGAAAAATTACTACAGTGCCGTGGATTCTCTGTCAAAAAAGGCCGGTGGGCCTTATTGTTTCAGCTCTATACTAATAAAGAGGGTGCGACAGCTTGTGAAGGGTTCTCTCGGTGGCTTCCGTTCAGAGGGCTTTGACCCGGTGAACACCGCTTTTGAGGAGTACAAACAGGATAAACTGCAGGTCTTAGAAGGCGGTGTACCCATTGAGCTTGTTCAACGGAAGGGGAAGAAAGGGAAGAAGTGAGTACAGGAAAACCAATGATCAAGGTGGAGAACCTGAGCAAGCGTTTTGCGGATAAGCTTGCGGTGGACGATATATCCTTCGAGGTTCACGAGGGTGAGGTCTTAGGTTTCCTGGGGCCCAACGGCGCAGGCAAGTCTACTACGATGCGCGTCCTCACGTGCTTTATTCCTGCCACGGCCGGTTTTGCATGGGTAGCGGGCCATGACGTCTTCACTGACTCCCTGAAGGTGAGAGAACAGATAGGATACCTCCCTGAGAGCGTGCCACTTTATGTGGACATGAGGGTAAAGGAGTATCTTATGTTCCGGGCCGAACTCAAGAAGGTGCCCCGGAAGGAGAGAAAAACCAAGATAGGCGAGTGCCTTGACAGGTGCGCTATCGAGGATGTGCAGGACCAGATGATAGGCACGTTGTCCAAGGGGTACAAGCAGAGGGTGGGCCTGGCTGACGCCCTTATTCACGACCCGAAGATCCTGATTCTCGACGAACCTACCATCGGCCTTGACCCCAACCAGATAAGACAGGTGAGGGATCTCATAAAGCGGCTGGGCGAAAAACACACCATACTTCTCTCCACCCATATATTGCCTGAGGTGGAGATGATCTGCGGCAGGGTAATAATCATTGACAGGGGCAGGCTTGTGGCGAACGACACGCCTGCAAACCTGTTGGCAAAGCTAAGTGGCGGGTCCGTGCTTGAACTACAGGCGAAAGGGCCCGCAGGGCCTATCGGCAAGGTGCTAAAGGGAATTAACGGCGTCACAGACGTTCGGGAAGGGGCCCAGGACGGCGCTGTCAGACATCTGGTCGTAGAGGCTGACCGTGGCATGGACGTCAGAGAGGACATCTTCCGTGCCTTCGTGAAGAACGACTGGGTATTGCTGGAGATGAAGAAGGTGGCCGTTACGCTGGAAGAGGTTTTCCATCAGCTCACCACGAAGGAGACACCAACAACAGAAGAAGATGTGCCCCGGCAGGCCGCCGCAGGTCTCGGGCAGGGGTCCTCAGGGCCCGTAGGCAAGAAAACCGAATAAATAACAGAGAGACTCAGGACTAAAATAATGGGTGGTGCGACAACGATTTTCAAACGCGAGATGGTCGGTTTCTTCTTTTCGCCGATTGCGTATATAGTGATAGCGGTGTTTCTGCTATTTTCCGGTTACTTCTTTGCCACCCTTCTGGCCCTCACGCAGCAGGCGAGCCTCACATACAGTCTCGCCAACATGCAGTTTATACTCTCCATCCTCGCGCCGATAATCACCATGAAGCTGCTGTCGGAGGAGGTGCGCGCGGGGACGATTGAGATGCTCATGACGGCGCCGGTGACGGATTTTGAGGTGGTCTTCGGTAAATTCCTGGCTGCGTGGCTTCTCTACCTCGTGATGCTTGCGCCCACGCTTCTCTATGTCGTATTCCTGACCTGGGTCGGCCAGCCTGACATGGGACCCATAATTTCCAGCTATATAGGTTTGGCCTTAATGGGCGGGATGTTCGTCTCCGTGGGGCTGCTCATGTCGGCCCTGACCAAGAGTCAGGTAGTTGCCGGCGTACTGGGGATTGTGGCCCTGGTCATACTGTTCTTCGTGGGTTACGCGGTATCCGGCACAGACGTATGGTATGCCGCCGCATTTCAGTATATTGGCACGTACGGCCACTGGGAATCGTTCACCAAGGGCCTTGTGAACACGAGTGACGTCGTCTACTACATAACTATCACGGCCCTTTGCCTGTTCATAACGGTGCGTGTGCTTGAGAGTAGAAAGTGGAGGTAAGTTAGTTTTGGAAAAAGACGAATCCAGGGGCTTCAATCTGAACAAACTCTTCAGGAAAAAAGCGGTCATAGGGACGAACGTAGTGCTTATGATCCTTGTCGCCATAACTATTTTCGGCATCGTAAGTTATATTAACGCCAGACATTACATGCGTTTTGATTTTACCGCTGGCGGCAGGTTCTCTATATCCAACAAGACCGAGAACATCATAAAAGGTCTGGACAAACCCGTGACGATAACCGTGCTTTTCAGTTCGGGGGAGATGTTCCTGGACAGGATTCTGGACATCCTTAACGAGTATAAATATCAGTCCGAGAAGATAAGTCTTGTACACATAGACCCCATACGCAACCCCACGAGGATGAGGGAGCTTGCCGCCAGGATAAAGGCCGGGAACATCCAGTTAAACACCATCATATTTGAATCCGGCGACAGGGCAAAACACGTAAACCAGTCGGAAGTGATTGAGAAGGAATTCCCGTTTAAGTTTAAGGGCGAGGAGGTCTTTACCTCCGCCATACTAAGCGTCACGGAAGAAGACCAGACCTCTATATACATAACCACCGGCCACGGTGAACGCGGTATCGACGACTACGACCGTCAGGGTTTCTCCGACATTGTTACGGCACTGAAGAGAGACAACTTTAACGTGGTACCGCTTGACCTCCTGACCCGGAAGAAGATACCGGCGGGCTGTGACGTACTGATAATCGCAGGGCCCACAAAGTCGTTCAATTCGGAAGAACAGGCCCTGATTCGCGACTATGTCGATAACAGGGAAGGCAGGCTCCTTGTGTGTCTGGAACCGGCTTTTGGACCCTACGACAACACGGGGCTGGACACACTCCTTAAAGAGTACAACGTGAACGTGAGGACAGACGCCGTAGTTTATAACAAGGTGCAACTACCGTTTTTCGGTTTACAGACGGTGGCTGAGATATACGTCAATAAGGAGAGATATCCGGAGCACCGGATAACGCAGGAGATGAGGTCCCTGAACAGTGTGTTCTTTGGCGCGTGCCCGGTGGAAGCCATCCCTCCCAACAACCAGAGGAAGTATCAGGTCAAGAACCTGGCGATGGCCGCCGATAACAGTTGGGGTGAGACGGAAATCGGGGTTAAAAACAAGAAACCGAAATTCACTCAGGGAAAAGATATTCCCGGCCCCATAGCGATTGCCGCAACCTCTGAACCGGTGGACACTGCCGCCCAGGCATCTATCGCCCACGGTTCGCTGCCCAAAGAGTCGGAAGTAAAGGGGGCGCGACTGGTCGTCTTCGGGGACGTCGACTTTGCCGCCAACGAATATTCCGGTAACCCCGGCAATCACGATATATTTCTAAACTCCATAAACTGGCTCACCAAGAAAGAAACCAAGCTCGGTATCTCTGCTAAACCGCCCGACGTCAGACGCGCCATACTGGATCCACAGCAGATGAAGCTCATATACTGGCTTTCCGTGGCGGGGCTTCCCGGCCTGGGACTCATAACCGGCGCATTAGTGTGGTGGAAACGAAGGAGGTAACAGAGACAACATGAGGTTGAAGAGCACCCTTATACTTCTAGGCATAGTTATTGTGCTCGTACTGTTTGTCCAGCTCTACGAGAAGCACAAGCCCTCCACCGACGAATGGCAGCGTCAGGCCATGACGGTGTTCCCGGGGTTCAAGCCCGGCATGGTCAAAAAACTCGAGATCAAGAGAGAAGACGGCCTGATAGTTCTGGAGAGACTGGATCCTTCCCGCTGGGCGTTAAAGAAGCCCCTGGAAATCAAGGCCGATGCCCCGGAGGTCAACAGCATACTCAGCGAACTCGAGTTCCTCAAAAAGATAGGCACCGTTGAGACCGAGGAAGGCAAGCCCCTAGAGCTGGCAAGTTACGGGTTTGACAAGCCGCAGGCCGTGACCTCTTACTGGACCAGCCCCACCGACAAGCACACGTTCCTGGTAGGTTCAAAGAGAGCGGGTGGCAGCGACGTATACATAAAACACGAAGACTCGGATGAAATATACATGGTCTCCGGTACGCTGCTTGAGAATCTGACCAAGACGCTTAGCGAACTCAGGAGCAAAGACGTACTGGACATAGACCCCAACGCCGTAGACAGGATTGAACTTAAGTACGCCTCCGGCGAAGTAATAGAATGCGCCAAGAGCGGTTCGAACTGGAGAGTGGTAAAGCCCATATCCGACAGGGGCGATAACGAAAAGATAATGCAGCTTATCTATAACCTTAACGCGCTTGTAATAGACAAAAACGACTTTATAACGGACGAACCAAAGGACCTGTCCATCTTCGGCCTGGTGAATCCACAGATTACCGCCACCACCTATCAGAAGGGCGTATCGCAGGACGTGCTGCTGGGGCATACGCGTGATAACAAGGTCTATGCGAAGTGCGGCCAGGGCTCGGCCGTATTCTTCCTTAAGGACATGGTCGTAGGACTGTTCAAAAAAACCCCCAACGAACTCAGGGCTAAGAAGCTGACTGAAGAAGTAGACCTGCTTTACGTGACGAACTGCGATATCAAAACCAGGGACCAGACCATAAAGATTCGGAAGACGGTGCAGTATGATTATGAGATTACCGAACCGGTAAACGTGCTTGCCGACAGGGACGCCTTCAAAGGCTTTCTTGAGGCGATAAAGAACATGAAGATACAGAACTTCGTGGATGATAACCCGGAAGACCTCAATAAATACGGCCTCAAGGACCCTGCGGCGGAAATAACCATCACCATAAAGGACAAGAAGGACCCCGTGAAGATACAGGTGGGCGACAAGGACAAGAGGGGCGCGCTGTGTTATGTGAGGAGGACGGGTGAAACACCCGTATTCTCCGTGAAGACCGACAAGTTCTACGGGCCCGCGACCAAGGGGTACCTGGCCTTTCGTGACAGGCTGATGCTGGAGTTTAACAGGGACGAAGCCCGCAAAGTGGAGGTAAGCAGAAAAGACCGCCATTTTGTGGCCAACTGGAAAGAAGGACCAAAGGAAAAATGGGAACTGAGTGAGCCGGTCGCGGTTGACTGCGACGAAGAATTGGTAAACAATATTATATGGACCCTTTCCTTCCTCAAGGCCGAGGCGCATGAGGAAGAGTCGCCCGGAGACCTTGCAAAGTACGGGCTCGATACGCCGAGGATAAGGGCCACCATAACCTACCTGGAAGACGTGTACGCGGAGGAAGAGGCGCCGGAATCAGCGGGTGAAGCCGAGAGCGGTCCGGAGGGTGAAGACATCTTCCTGGCTGACAAGGGTTCGGAAGAGGTACCTGTCAGCAAGACCGTGCTCATCGGGAATAAGGTGAAAGAGGGCGAAAACGTCGACTCATACGCCATGATTGAGGGGGGCGACATTGTATTTCATATAAGCTGGACTGACGCAAGGTATCTGGAGGGCGATCTGGCCTCCAAGGTGGTTGTCCGGTTTGACTCGAATACGGCCAACAAGGTACATCTGAAATTTCCGGAGAAAGAGACCCTTTATGAGAAAACGGCCGAGATATGGAAAAAGCTGAAGCCCGAAGAAAAGGAGGTCACCAGCAAAGAAGTTGACGCGGTCCTCTACAGCCTGAGGAACTTGAAGGCCGACTCCATTGCGGAATATAAAGGAACGGGACTTACAAAATACGGTTTGGATAAACCCCAGGTGGAGATTACGGTCAATGACGACAGCGGAGAGAAGGTCCTGGTAATGGCCAGGCAGTCAGAGGGAAAAGATTATTTCGCAAAGGCGAGCGACTCAGACTTTATCTATGTTATAAGTAACTTGAACGTACAGAAGTTGATAAAGGGACAACCCATCGTAGACCTCAAGCCGCCACCCGAAGGGGCCATGGGCGGCAGTTATGGTGGAGGCCACGGTGGCAGTTACGGCGGCGGCCATGGCGGAAGTTATGGCGGAGGCCACGGTGGAAGTTACGGTGGTGGCCATGGTGGCAGTTACGGTGGTGGCCATGGTGGCAGTTCCGGCGGTGGTCATGGCGGCAGTTCCGGCGGTGGTCATGGCGGCAGTTATAGTGGAGGCCACGGTGGCAGCTATGGCGGTGGTCATTAAAACAGATGCGCGTGTTCTTGTAAATCTTAAGACGTCTTTTTCGTCTGTCATAGGTCTTGTGGGACGGTCATGTCCACAGGGCCTTTTTTGTTGAGTAGGGAATCAATTTGATGATAAAAGGGACAGCCCTCATCACACCAGCCTTGTTTATCTTCCTGGCCAGTTGCCCGGTATCTTTTGGCCTCACCTACGATCCTCCGGACTCGTGGCAGGATAAAAGGGCCGGTTTGGAGGAACGCAGGTTTGAGAGGAGAAACGCGGTGGTCGTTGCTGTGGAAAAGGTGGGGCCTGCCGTGGCCAATATAAGCACCGAGCGCATAGTGAGGGTGGCGAGCAATGACCCTTCCTTCCGCGAGCGGAGCGAACTGTTCGGGAGTTTCTTTGAGAATTACTTTGGTGCCTACGAGAATAAGAAGGTGGAGACGCCCCTCGGTTCCGGGGTCATCATAGACCCTGAGGGCTATATAGTGACCAACGAGCACGTTATCAGCATGGCTTCGAAGATTATTGTCACCCTGTCGGACGGTTCTACCTACGACGCCAAAGTGGTGAGCACCGACCACGCGAGCGACCTCGCCATGCTTGAAGTAGACTCACCAGAGGCGTTTCCCTATGTAAAGCTGGGCAAGTCCGAAGACCTGATGATAGGGGAGACCGTAATCGCGCTGGGCAACCCCCTCGGGTTCAAGAATTCGGTTACTATAGGCGTCCTTAGTGCTACTGACAGAGACCTGTCCTTTCTAGGCAGGTACGGCGACGTGAAGTATGAGGGGCTGATCCAGACCGATGCCCTTATAAACCCGGGCAACAGCGGCGGCCCTCTGGTGAACATAAACGGAGAGCTTATTGGTATAAACGTGGCCATTGTCAGCGCGGCGCAGGGAATCGGGTTTGCCATCCCCGTGGATAAAGTTAAGGAGACACTCGTGAAACTCTTTGACTTCCAGCGGATAAACAAGGTCTGGCTGGGGGTGAGTGTGGAAGGGCTTCCGGAGGGGCAGTACGGTACCAGGATTAAGTCGATAGAGGAAGGCAGTCCCGCCGACGGCGCCGGTCTTCGCGAGGGAGACATAGTGATTGAGGTTGACGGGATAATGGTCGGCGATGTGCTTGAATTTGAAAAATATCTGATGAACAAGGAGGCGGGGGACAAGCTGGAGCTGGTGGCAGAGAGGGATGGCAGGCAAAAGGATTTTTCCCTCGAACTGGGCAGTGTTCCCGTGCCTTCAGTCGATGAGCTGGCATGGGAGAGACTGGGCATCGGTGTCCAGGAGCTGACTCCCGAGCTTGGCGAGTATCTGGGCCTCTGGTGGATTGATGGCGGCGTCTTGATAACGGCCGTAGACAGTGCGGGCCCTGCGGCGGAGATCGGCCTTGAACCGGACTACGTTATAATGAGACTGGGTGACTATAAGATATCAAACCTGGAGCAGTTGGCACTGCTCCTCGAAAAGCTTGAACCTGGCCAGACGGTATACATTGGCCTTGCCTGGGCAGACGGGTCTGGGGCACACCAGGGTTATATACAGCTTAAGACCAGGTAGTTTTAGATTTCCCCCGATAAGTTTCTCTAATACCCCCCCCTCCTTTAATGGACATCCGTAAGGGGGAGGGTGGGACAAAAAAATCCCCTTGATAGGAGACGTGGGCAATTAAGGACAACAGGCCCTGCATCACCGCCTTCTACGCATCCCGCGACGCAGAGAGACGGCTGGTCAGCATGTATTAGGGTGGTCAAACCACTCTACCCTGCCGATTATGGGATTTATGTTGCAGTTTTTGACGTGAATAGGCCTGGCATGCCGGGTGTGAGCGTCGGCCTCGAAGACAAGGTGTGACTTTGTTACACGGAGGCGCCGGATAACGGGCACGGACTTTCCTTTGATGGCACAGAGCCGGCCTTGAAGGCGTGCAGGTGTTCTGACCGATGAATCCACGGCCACGATGCTTCCGGCAGGCATGGTAGGTTCCATGTCTCTATTGCCGACCCTGTGACAGAACGTCGTCATCGGTCTTCTCACCCGTTTGAAGGGTACGACATGGTAGTTTTCCGCAGGGAAGGAGGTTATGTCCGTGGCCTTCTTGTGTAGTTGCGAGACGTTAGTGTCGTCAAGCACGGGCAGGGCGATGAAATCGTTCCTTCTTTTGCCGAATTTACCCCCCCTTTTCGGGAGTTCTTCCGGAGTAACGACCTCTACCCTCTCGTCCCAGTCTCTCCCCCGTCTCTCGCCGTATTTGCGCCCCTTTCCGGACATGAGCCAGTCGGCCGAGATGTTGAATACCTGAGTCATTCGTTCCACCACCCGGATTGACGGAGTAGTCCTGCCCCGGAGGATGTCGTTTATGTATCCGGGTGTAAAGCCCAGGGCGTCCGCGAAATCCTTCTGCGATAACGACCTTTCCCGGAGGAACCCCTCTATTCTGCCAGCAATCTTGTCCATTAAATGCTCACATCCGTTCCTGCCGTTAAATATGGGCATATATGGAGAGACTAAGTAAATATCTTATATGCCGGCAGTATAGACTGAGGGCGGAGTACTGTCAAGAAATTTAATTGTTTGGGGAATGTCATGGCCTGTGAGGGCGACGGGCAGCAGGTATTCTTGTATTTACCACGCCGGTCATACGTAAATTACGAATATTTTATATATAGTGCTTGCAAGCGTCTTCTGGTTTATGTATTATTTGCGTTTGAGTTTTGGCTTAGGATACACTATGCCAGAGACGGATGCTCCCACGCTTGTTGGACAGGGTAGTGCAGGAGTAACCGTCTGCTCTAAATATGGCAGATTTCCAACCTGTCAACGTTGGTAGTGTTTGGGCTCACCGTCATAAGGACAATGAGGGTCAGCCTGTTTTATTATCATAATGCGAGTCTACTAAACCAGGCCTCCGCAAGCGTGGCCGAATGGCTAAGACTCGCATTTAGTGCAGTAACGTAAAAAGAGGCCGCATTTAAAGTGAATCCACTTGACCCCGTTATCCTTCTGCCCGCAATCCCCGCCACTTAAGAACGAGTAACAATCCATTCCATGTGCAAAATTCTTCAACGGCCAAGGCTGTAGCCGTTGGGCGCAGACACAAGGCAGAGCAAGCTCTGCCACTACACAATGGCTAGGTTGTGTTGCAGGTCGGGCCTCCGGCGCGACATCGAGCCGTCCACAAATACACCCTGTAAATCTGGCAACTATATGTCTCTATAACTGTAGTGGTCGAGCCTTCGGCCTCAAGGGCCTCAGCCCGAAGGCTTTCTCGGCTTTATGGTCAATCTACGCAAGACATTTCGGGCGGAGGCTAAAAAGAGATTGTAGTTGAGACTGCGACTCAGTCGTATCTATCGTTAACTGCGGTTTACTATGTATGTGTATTTCAGTTAACAATCGAGTCTCAGGGCCGGAACGCAGCGTAACTACTTGTCAACTGCGTCGTTGAGTTCCTTCAGAAGGCTTCCTAGGTCGGTGGTGTGGATGGTTACAGCAGTGCCTATGTTAACTGTCCGTGCCAGCGTATTTAAGAGCATGGGGTTCTTTAGCTGCTTAAAGCCCCGGTTTACCAGGACGTCAAGGGTCTTCGGATGTTGTTTCACCAGCTGGTAAACGTTTGTTTCGGGGGTTACCACGGTAATTTTCTCTCCCGCATCTTGTTGCGCTTCCCTGACAGGTTTCTGGCCAACTGTCTTCCAGATGTTGTAGCCGAAGAGACACAGCGCGCCCCATTCCAGGAAGCCGCTTATGCCCATAGGGAGGTAGAGGGCGGTCATGTTGTAATCCGCAGCCAGCGGTTGACACGTAACGCGCA
>JAMXCW010000024.1 GCA_024451685.1 Candidatus Bathyanammoxibius amoris
GCCTGATAAGATAATGCATTGTAGCCTGGCTTAACCTTGAATCTCGCTCGCGGCTCTCTACGCGGCGTTACTACTTCTGTACCTTCATAGCTTGTTGCCTCAATAGGCCGCTCCCCTTTTTCTCCCACAAGAGAGTCGAGTTGATATTGTATTTTTAATACCTGTTCCTGAAGTATAGCAACTTGTTCTTTTAGTTCTGAGAGTTCATCAGCACAGGCTGGCAAGGAATATGATAGACATAAAATGATTATCCCCCATTTCATAACATCCCCTTTCTGCTATTCCTTAATTTTTGTAGTATTCCACGCTACAATTCCCCCGATGCTCCTTCCTGTATTTCTTTTTCCTGTGGAGGTTGGATAATGGGTGTCTGTTGTGCGGGTGTGGGTGCCGCTTCTTTGGCGGCTTGTTTTGTTCTTGTAGCCTTTCGCTTTCTCTTGATTTTTACATCGCCGATTTCCTCCCACGCCTTCTTAGACAACATCTTTTTTATATTGTCCGCTAAATCCTGCTCGTCAACTCTCACCCCCGACATTCTTCTTAAGAGTTTACCTATCACCTTTAACGTGTCCTCGTGGAATATAGCCCGAACAATGCTTTTGGGTGAAAGGGTTTTAACCTTAGCAAGATAATTCTCTAACGCCCCTTTTTGTACGTTCTTTTTGTGGAGGAGGGCTATTTTGGAGGCCACCACCTTTGGGTTGTCTTCTAAAAGGTCAACAGACCAGACCAGGTCGCTTTGGATTCCTTCATCAAAAGTAAGGTGGTACAACAGCCAATATTTACCATTTGTTAATAGGACCCACGGTACCCCAGAATTGGCAGCATAGTTACTCGCTTGCTCACTGTGTCTTTCCTTCAGCTTGATACCGGCCTGCTTGACTTCCACGAGGAACGCAATCCTGCCCTTTATTGTTATAGCATAATCAACGTAACGGTCTTTGATCATGTGCTCTTTTGATATTTCCGTGAAAACATCGTAACCCAACACATCCTCAAAAAACTTGCTTATTCTCAACGAGGTCTCTGCTTCGTTAATGGCTTGCTCGTGCGTTGTGCGGAAAATAGGAATGTACTTCTTTAATCCCTTGTTAATCTCAATTGCCATAACAATCCCCTTTCTTCGTGGCGTGGCTTTGTTTAGATATGTTTTTTGTTGTACGTATGCGTCTCAGGCAGGCTTGTCTAACGGGAAAATGTACTACTGCCCGGAAGGATTGTCAAGCATTATGAGAAATTTGCGGAATTCTGTAATGCTTAGAAATAGCAAAGGCGGTATCTGGCTCAGAAGACGTCTTTTAATTTAAGTAAGTAAGAATAGATGGTGGGCGATAGTGGACTCGAACCACCGACCTCCTGCTTGTAAGGCAGGCGCTCTAGCCAACTGAGCTAATCGCCCGTTTGGAAGATACACGTCATTTAAGGGTTTAATCCACTACTTCGGCTGGTTTATCTTTATCCACTCGTCCATGGGAAGGACGGGCCGGAACGAACCCGTCTGCGTGGGCACGAGCGGTAAGAAGAACTCCACTACTGATTTATAGTCCCTGGCCTGGACGATTATATAATAATCATGCTCGGTAACGGTGACGTACGAACCGAGGATTTTTATGCCCTTTTTCCCGGCGGCGTCACGGTTCGCCCAGAAGTCGCTGAGCATCTTCGCCCCCTCGCTGGTCCTGCCGGGGCAGTTCTCCGGGGTATGGGTCCAGTGGGCTATATAAATAGTGCCTTCATTATCCACGGCAAAAACTTCCTCCCGGCGTGGCTGTCTTAAAATTATACAAGAAGGTAAGGCGTCGAAACCACCAGATACCTGATAACCCGGGGCAGTCCATAATCATAATTATAATAAAGGGCCGGAGTATACACCACGGTAACTTAGCTGTCAACATGGGCGCCTATATCCTATATCTGCCCTGCTTGTGGTTTCGCCCTGTGTTTTGGTCTCGCGAAGTATGGTCTCAGATTGATGGTCGCGTGGAATATGGCCAGCGCCACGGTAACAAAGGCGCAAAAGCGATGGAATGGAAAGATATTCAACCCGTGACCTGAGTGTTCTGTATGTTCTGGTAATTCTACCATAAGCACACCCAGTATCATGGTCGATATAACAAGAACCAAGAGTGCGATACCCGTTGCCAGGCTAACCTGTTTCCTTTTCATGCCGGCTCCTTTCCCCGTTTACGGCCCCTGATTTTTATTGGCACGCCACCCTCCAGGCCCGTATCTGTAATATTGGGCCTAACCGGCGTCCCGATTGGGCATAATATCAACGAGTGACGGCACAGTCAAAGCCCAAAAACAACGTAAACAAACGCCAGTGTTTGTTTAGGAGTTGACACTAACACCTATCCTTGATATATTTTAGCCGGTAAGATTAGAGCCTTAGGAGACTTATTTTAAAGGAGTTACATCACATGTGGCTTAGTTTCCGCCTGTATCTGCTCATAGGGCTGATGTTCGGGATATTGTACGGCATCATCATAGGGATTGCCTTTGCCATAGGGGCGCAGAGCTTCCTGCTCTACGGTGGAATCGCCGTAGTAATGATGATTATTCAGTATTTTCTTGGCCCGAAGATAGTCGAGATGTCCATGGGCGTAAAATACGTCTCGGAGGCGCAGCAACCTGATCTCCACCGCATGGTAACTGAGCTGGCCCGCGAGGCACGGATTCACAAACCACGCGTGGGCATCTCCACACTGAAGATACCTAACGCCTTCGCGTTCGGGCGGTGGGGGAGTGACGGCCGCGTGTGCGTAACCGAACCCCTCATGCGTCTTCTCAGCAAGAATGAATTGCGCGCCGTGCTCGGTCATGAGATATCACATCTAAAACACAGGGACATGGTTGTTATTACCCTGCTCTCCCTTGTGCCGATGGTACTCTGGTACATAGCCTTTCACTTCATGTGGTTCGGTGGAGGCAGCAGGAGGGGCGGCCAGACGGTCCTCATCGGTCTTGGGGCGTTCATCCTTTATTTTGTAACCAACCTGCTGGTACTCTACGGTTCCCGCATCAGAGAGTACTATGCCGACCTGGGCAGCGTAAAACTTGGCAACGCGCCCCACGACATGGCCACCGCACTGTACAAGCTCGCCTACGGAAGCGCCAAGGTTTCGAAGGACACACTGCATCAATGCGCGGGTTACAAGGCGTTCTTCGTCAACGACCCCTCCAAGGCGAGAAAAGAGATAGGCGAGCTGGTCCAACTGGACACGGACATGAGCGGCACCATCGACCGCGGGGAGCTTGACGCCATCCGCAGCGGCAGGGTAAAGATAACCAGGGCCGACCGTATGATGGAGATATTCAGTACGCACCCCAACATGCTAAAAAGGATCCAGCACCTTTCAGAGCTTGCATCCGTTTACGCGCCCGTGAACACAAAGCCGAATAATAAGGTGTAATAAAAAGGCGGGTATTTATGTCAGTAAAGGCTTATATCCTAATCGACACGTCCTCCGTCAGGACTACAGACATCCTGGACAAGCTTAAATCGATTGACGGCGTTAATTCCGCCGAAGCCGTCTCCGGACCGCATGACATCATTGTGATTATAGAGACCGCTGACCTGCAAAGCCTTGGCGACATAATGCTGACAAAGATACGTACCATCGAGGGGGTTACAAAAACCATTACGTGTTGTTGCGTGCAATAGAAGGCATCGCCGGCAGACAGGCTATATGCAGCCAGGCACCCTTACCGCACCTCTTGCACTTATCCGTTTGTTTCCAGAACCAGTAAGGAATCTTGACTTAAACAAACACCGACGCGATGCACAGCAAGAGCAGAAGCCATTTAATCATAAGCGCCGCCCTCCTGACGTTTTTTGTCTTCATCCTCCCCGGGTGCGGCAGGGGCGACGTGGGCGACTTAAAAGAAAAATTGAAAAGGGAAAAGGCAAAACGCCAGGAAAATTCTGAAAAATATAAAGAGGCGTTGCGCAAATTCTCCGAGGAAAGGAAACGCGTAAAACAGCTGGAAGACCTGCTGGTTGCCCTGGGAGAAAGGCTAGAAGAAGAGGGCAAGTCGTTCCCGGATGAGCTCGCCAAACTCAGGGAGAAAAAAATAGAATCCAGACAGGCGAACCAAGAACAAGAGCCCGACCCGAAAAAGGCAGTGGGGAGGCTCATAAAACTGGGCGATGAATTATATGCCAAAGGCGAATACCCGGCGGCGACAGAGGTCTACACCTCTGCAATAGAGATAGAGACAGAAGACACAGACCTTTACCACCGTCTGGGCAGGTCCTTTATAAAAACCTCGCAACATGATAAAGCTATACCAGTTTACGAAAAGGTAGTGAAGATGCTGGGGAAAAACGGGCCGACAGAAAAGTTGCGGCAGGCTCACAACAACCTCGGGTGGCTCTATACCCAAAAAAACAGGTTCAATGAAGCAGAACTGGCGTACCTGCGGGCGATAAAGGCAGACCCTGGATACGCAAACGCATATTATAACCTTGGTTTATTATACGACTTATACCTGGAGGATGAAATCGGCGCAATTGAAGCCTTTGAGAAGTACATTGAGCTGAAAGGCCAAAAATCCGACTCGGTGCGCAAAAGACTGAGAGAGATAAGGGAAAGATGAGGAAAATCCTTGACTTTCCGCGATAAATCTGTAGAAAGTAGTGTTCGTTTCAGGGAGTTGAGGGAGATAAGAAGCCGTTCTGTAAAGGAGGGAGTCTATTTATGGAGTTTTCAGACCTGCTAGTCTGGGTAATTGCCGCTTCTGAAGGAAAAAAGGGAATGCCTCTCATTCCTCATATATACACACTTCCTATCCTCTTCATTATGGGCGTAGGGGTAGGCTACTGGTACAGAGGGAAAAAAGCCGGCTGAGGCCTTTCAATGCCGGATTACTCTTTTTTTGCAGTGACATAGTTGTAGGTAGCGGTTATCGTAGTTGCAAACCTCTAGTAGAGAACATCATGAGAAAGGAGCTATACCATGCACTTTAATATGGATAGCCTGATGTATGTGCTGGCTGCGGCCGGCGGTGGCGGACTTCTATCAAACAAGCTCGTACTTGGAGTGATCGTTTTAGTTGTCGTAGCTGTAGCAGTGTACTGGTTCCGCGGGCGGGGTAAATAATAAGGTCTATTCTGCCGGAAAAGAGTTGCTTATATAGCCGGGGGTTAGGGTAATTGAATTAAATGTTTCCCTAACTCCCGTTTTTTTAATACCTGTTCCACTATTTATTCCGTACACTTTGCCACCTCAGGCGAGTCCGCCATCTCCGAAGCACGCTTCTTTATGAAGTCCCTCGCCTTGTCAATGGTGTTGAGGAACTCTTCTTTACGGCAATCCTTTCTCCACTGCTGCAGTATTATCCTGCCGCCCAGCCTCAACTTTGCGTTACGGTATTTCCTGTCACACTCCCTCTTGCCGTCCGCAAAACTCTTCTGGAGCATGGCACCAAGGTTGCGTATGTTATACCTGTCCTCAGGGTTTGTAAGTGACGGGAGCATCTTGTTGAAGACGCGGTAGGTCAACTCCATGGGATACAACGGCAACTGGTAGAGAATTTTCGACAGCGAGCCATAGCTGTAAAATTTGCTCACGAGCCTTTCCGTCTCGTACATGAACTCCTTGGGGTCTACACCGGCGTCCGGCTCGAAGCACAGCCAGTTGCCGTCGTATTTGCTGTAGTCCACCAGCTCAATCGGAAAGAGCCGGTTTTCTTCCTTCAGTTTATTAGAAAGAATCGTCCCCGGCAGCGGGACAGGCTTGACTATCTGTACCGTATCAATCTTGTTCCTGCTTATAAATTCCCAGAACCTGTCCGCCCTCTCTCTTATGGACATCCTCATTTTCACGCGTGAATCCTTGAAAGTAGGATATCCCAGGATGAACATGCCGTGTATGAAAAAGCCGTAACGCCTGAGTGTCTGGGTATACTCATCCATTTTTTTTATGTTCAGGCCCTTTTTCATGTTTTTGAGGTCTTCCTCGATAGGAGACTCATAACCGATGCACAGGCCCTCAACACCGGCCGCCCTCATCAGTTTAAGCAGCTTCTCGTCTCTGGCAACATCGATCCGCACCTGTACGACAATATATAATTTTACTCTTGTCTTCCGCTTATAATCCGCAATCATCTCGCACAGCTCAGCCGTAGGGTCCCTGTGCTGCGCAAAATTATCGTCCGTGACAAAGAAGACCTTTTTGCCGTTCTCTACTGATTTGACGATTTCTTCCATCACGTAAGCGGGAGAACTGGACCTGGTCTTGCCCAGGTGCTGGCTTACGGCACAAAACTCACACACAAAGTCACAGCCCCTCGTCCTGCCAAGCGGGATGAAATGTACGGGGGTCTGGAGGTCACGAAAGAGGCCCATATCGGGGATGGGTACCGTGTCCAAGTCCTGGATGGGCGGCCTGAACTGGGTGTTTACAACCTGCCCGTCATCTACAAACGTCAGGCCCGGAACAGTACTAATGTCCCCGCCGTCAGACAGGGCGTCCAGCGCCTCCGGCACCGCAAATTCACCCTCACCTTTTATCGCGATATCAATACCGGAGGACAGCGCCTCCTCTGTCATTGCGTTTATATGATTACCCCCCGCGAGGATAGGTATACCCATTGATTGATAAGCAGACCCCAACTCGTACACCCTGGGGATAGTGGAGGTAAGCCCCCCGTAGAGACCTACAAAGTCGGCAGGGGCCTCTCGCTGAATGACGTTATGGTCCAAGCTGCCGCTGAAATTATTTTCATCTATTATCTCTACCCTGTAGCGGCCCGTCTGTGCCACTGCCGTGGCCACACTGACGGCCCCCCTCGGGGGCATTTTCACCCTGCTGTAGATACTGAAATAAGGATATTTTGGTATGATGAATCTAAAAAGCTTCATCCTGAGGACTACCCCCCCTTTCTCTTCTACAGTATTGACTTCCCAACGGAATTCTGTTTAAATTCTTGTCTTTGCTTGCACATCAACAGATTAACAGAAGTAATAAAGCAGAGAACGTCGTAAAATGCAATAGTTTATCGCATTTTATTTTACAAAAATTATACCACGCCTTAAAAGTCCGAGTACCCTAAGGGTTGTCGAAGAGAGGAAAGAACCGAGATGCAACCATTTAAGAGCTTATTTGTACTTGTCTTAGCACTGGCAGGGGCGAACGTATTCGGTACTGCCTACGGCGGGGAGATACCGGCGCATGCCTCCGCTGACAACATACCCATGCTATGGTACCTGGCGCCGATAGGGGCCGTAATCGGCCTTTTATGCGCGGTGAAGTTCTACAAAGACGTTATGCGCTCACCCGCCGGTGACGACCTGATGGTAGAGATAGCCAACCACGTAAAAGAGGGCGCCATGGCCTACCTGCGCCAGCAATACAAAATAGTAGGCATCTTCTTCGTCGTCATCGCGATTATTTTGTCTCTGCTTGCCTTTGGACTGGGGATACAGTCGAAACTCGTCCCCTTTGGTTTCCTTACCGCGGGAGCCCTCTCGGGTCTTGCGGGCTTCCTGGGAATGAGGATAGCCACCGAGGCCGGCTCGCGCACCGCAGAGGCAGCCAAGCAGTCACTCAACAGGGGACTTCAGGTAGCGCTCCACGCCGGGGCCGTGATGGGACTGGTAGTGGTAGGGCTGGCGCTTCTCGACCTCTCCTTATGGTTCTTTGTCCTCCGTCATTTCACAGACCTTACCTTAAACCACATAGTCCTGAGCATGCTCTGTTTCGGAATGGGTGCAAGCTCACAGGCGCTTTTTGCCAGGGTCGGGGGTGGAATATTTACCAAGGCCGCTGACGTGGGAGCCGACCTTGTCGGAAAGGTCGAAGCGAACATACCCGAAGACGACCCGAGAAACCCGGCAACGATAGCGGATAACGTGGGAGATAACGTCGGCGACGTCGCAGGCATGGGTGCAGACCTCTATGAATCATACTACGGCTGCATACTTGCCTCAAACGCCCTCGGGGTTGCGGCCGGACTGGGCATAAACGCAGTAGCGCTGCCCATGTCACTGGCAGGACTCGGCGTCGTCCTCTCCGTATTAGGTTTCCGGGCCATAAAGACCTCTGAGGATGCCTCCCAGAAGGAACTCCTCCATGCCTTCGGTCGAGGGGTGAACCTGAGCTCCGCCCTGGTCCTTATACTCTCCGGGGTACTAATATACACACTGATGCCTGACCACATGGGTCTCTGGGGTTCAATAGCAACCGGACTCATTGCCGGTATACTGATAGGCCGTATTACAGAATATTTTACCTCTGACGCATACCCTCCCACCAGAGAGATAGCGCACCAGGCCTTGACGGGACCCGCCACGGTAATCCTGGGCGGCATCTCGACCGGTATGCTGTCCACGGCCTTCGCCGGATTTACCATAGCAACGAGTATACTCCTGAGCTTCGCATTCGCGGGTGGTTTTTCAGATACCGCCCTTGGCCTTTACGGCATAGGGATAGCTGCCGTCGGTATGCTGTCCACGTTGGGTATAACCCTTGCGACAGACGCCTACGGCCCTGTAGCAGATAATGCAGGTGGCAATGCCGAGATGAGCCATCAGCCCCCGCAGGTAAGGGAGAGGATAGAACTCCTCGACACTCTGGGTAATACCACGGCCGCCACAGGAAAGGGGTTTGCAATAGGTTCTGCTGCCCTTACCGCCCTGGCACTGATGGCCGCCTATGTAACACAGATACACATCTCCCTGGAAAGGGGAGGGGTCGATACTATAGAGATTGCCGGCCGCTCAATATCCGTGCACGATGCCAGCATAGCCGACTTCATGGCCTATTATAACGTCACCCTCATGAACCCGAAGGTGCTGGTCGGCATGATACTGGGTTCCATGGCCACCTTCGTGTTCTGCGCCTTGACGCTGAGGGCCGTCGGCAGAGCGGCCGGAGAGATGGTCGAAGAGGTGAGAAGGCAGTTCAGAGAGATACCGGGTATAATGGAGGGGAAGGCAAAGCCCGATTACGCGTCCTGTGTTGAAATAAGTACCCGCAGCGCCCAGAGAGAAATGGTAATGCCCGCGCTCCTGGCCATCCTTATCCCGATAGCAGTAGGCCTGGTGCTTGGCGTGGCCGGTACTATGGGCCTCCTGACGGGTTCTCTGTCCACAGGGTTCCTGCTGGCCATATTTATGGCCAACGCGGGCGGAGCCTGGGACAACGCCAAGAAATACATTGAAAGAGGCAACCTCGGCGGTAAGGGTTCAGACGCCCATAAGGCCGCCGTGTGTGGCGATACGGTTGGCGACCCGTTTAAAGACACCTCGGGTCCGTCGCTAAACATCCTGTTGAAATTGATGGCTATAGTCTCCGTTGTCTTTGCCGGGCTGGTCGTAAACTACTCCCCTAAGGTAACGGCATTTCTACACCTGCAGTAATGAAGGGGGATTTTTCACCGTGCTGGGAGCACCGCGTTTCAGCGTAACCCTGCTGTGGCGACGCCCACAACCAACGTCTTCGTGGAGGAACGTCAAAAACGTTATCACATAAAGACCTGGCAATCTTATGCGCCCAGATTGCCGATGATAAAAAGGCGGAAGATATTGTCATACTGGACCTGCAGGGGCTGGCCTCTTTCACAGACTACTTCGTGATATGCAGCGGCTTCAATAAACGACAGCTCCAGGCCATTGCGGATGAGACTGTAAAACAGGCCGGGGCCTTTAACATAAAGGGACTGGGCAAAGAAGGCTACGACGACGCCAGATGGATATTGCTGGATTATGTCAACGTCATAGTTCACCTCTTTGATAAGGACACGAGGATTTTTTACGACCTGGAACTACTCTGGGGTGACGCACCCAGGGTCGAGTGGCAGGGCAAACGGATAAAGGCGCCCAAAAAACTCGGCAAGGCAAAATAGACCCCCCTGTAACGTTCGAACCTCCGCTCAAACAGCGAGGACCTCTCAATGCGCGCGCTAGTTTACAAAGAAAAACCACAGGCGGTAAAGGACTTTCCGGTGCCGCAAAGAAGAGAGGATGAGGCACTGATAAGGGTGCTCAAGGCAGGGATATGCTCCACGGATTTAGAGATTACGCGCGGATACATGTCTTTCAGCGGTGTCATGGGACACGAATTCGCAGGCGTGGTAGAGGATGCCGCCGATAAGAAATGGATAGGCAAACGTGTTGCTGGCGAGATTAACTGCCCCTGCCGCCGGTGCGGGTACTGCAAGAAGGGGCTGGGCAACCACTGCCCTAACCGTACCGTTCTGGGTATTGCCGGAAGAGACGGCGCATTTGCCGACTACCTTACCCTGCCCGTAAACAACCTCCACGAGCTTCCACAAGGGGTTGACGACACAAAGGCGGTATTCGTCGAACCCCTGGCTGCCGCATTCCGGATACTGGAACAACTCCAACAGTTCCCCCCTATTAAGGAAGGAGAAAAGGCCGCTATGTGGCCTGACGCCGAGGTAGCCGTCCTGGGTGACGGCCGGCTTGGACTCCTTGTCGCGCAGGTGCTCTCGCTAACGGGCTGCCGCCTGCTGGCGCTGGGAAGGCACCCTGAAAAACTTGACATCCTATCCAAAATTGGAGGTATCAAAACGGCCGTTACGGGAGAGCCGCTAGAGGCCGCCGGCAACAATAGATTTGATTACGTTGTCGATTGCACAGGCTCACCATCCGGCCTTGAGACGGCTATTAAGCTGACTAGGCCCACGGGTACCATAATCCTAAAAAGCACCTTTTCCCACAAGAAAGCCGATAGCATTGACCTCACTCCCATCGTAGTCAAAGAGATAAGTCTGATAGGTTCCAGATGCGGCCCGTTTCCGAAGGCCATAGAGGCCCTGGAAAAGGGTGAAATACACGTAGGACCTCTTATCTCAAAGGTCTACAGGCTGGACGATGGCGTCGAGGCGCTCAAGCTGGCCTCTAAAAAGGGGATACTAAAGGTGGTCTTAGATATGAACGATGAGCGGTAGACGTATAATGGGATTTCTGAAGAGTTCACAGATAGCCGTATGTCATTCTGAGTTTTCTGAGTGAAGTCACGCCGAAGGCTGAAAGCCCGCCAGTCCGTTTGGAGGGCGGACTTACCTACGGCAAGGTCGGACGCTATACATTTTTCGGACGTTTCACTCCGTCAGAATAACAGCCCAGACAAAACTACCGGGCGACTCCCGTCTTATATTGGGCTCTTTTTATGTTCTTAACCCTTCGGCTCTCCTCCCTGCGCCGCCTTTCCGAAGGCTTTTCGTAGTACGCGTTACGCTTGGACTGGTTGACGATACCCTCCTTGTCACAAATCTTCCTAAACCGCCTCAGGGCATCCCTAACCGTCTCCGAACCGGTAACCACAACCTTTGCCATAACCAGATATTCACCCCGTTTCCGTCAGAAATTGCGATAAACAATTAACAGCCAACACCCTGTTGAAGCGGTAGAAGCTACATAATACCAAAATAAAGGTCAAGAAAAAAATCCCCGGTATTTAAAATATAAGCGCTAATTCTTGCAAGAGTTGCCTCAACACCCTGTAGCATCGTCGTTCCGGTCCGTCTAATGTGGAACAAGCCCCTGCATCTTGTGTACACGTATGCGTTTACCCCCCCTTGACGGGGGAGTTTTTTGCCTACACCCTCCTCCTTGATGGGGGAGTTTTTTTGCCTCTACCCTCCCCCTTGACGGGGGAGGGTAGGGAGGGGGTGAAAATAGATGGCCGATGGGCATCAACGAAGTAAACTTCGTTGTCCACCCCCGGTTGTTAGATTTTTTGGTAGACAGACAATGATCTTCTCGCCCTACAGCATGGCGAGTCTACGATATGGTAGTTGAAGCAGAGTAAACTCTGCCGCTACAAGAACTGTATTTGTAGGGACAGACCTTCAGGTCTGTCCGAACCAACAAAACGGACAGGTTTAAAAATCGTGCCAGAGGCTGAAAGCCCGCCGGTTTGTTTGGAGAGCAGATTCACCTCCGGCGAACGTGGCCTTGACCTACCCCTTTGTGCCTAAGGCGGAGCAGAATGACATATTATACTGAGATGTTCTATCCTGATGCTCTCAAAACATACATCTTGTATCATGGCATGTCAATTTTTGCAGAAACGACATAGATGTTTAAAACTGAAAAAGCCCGAAGTTTACCGCAGGTGTTTCTGAGATTTACCGAACTCCCCCGTCTTCGCTAACCCTTTGTTGTCACAAGTCTTACGAACTGTCCCGTATACGATAAAAACATCGTCGTAGAAAATTTATAAAATTTCAAATATATTTATTGACAAGGTCCGCATTTCATGTATACTCCTTGCGATATACTTGCATACAAAAGCTTTTAAAGAGGGGCAGTGCATAGCAGTGGCAGGAGGGGGATGATGCCTGAGAAACTTGGAAAAGAAGATCGATTCCGAAAGGAGAGTAATATGCGTTTGGGAAATTGGGCTTTTGCCTTTATAATTGCCTTTTCACCATTCTTTTGTGCAACGAAGTTTTTTTCGTGTTCGCATGGCTCTGATGCCTCAATGTCACTGGCCGTTGCGGCCGAGCTGACTGACACCGAGATCGGCCAGTTTCGTAAACTGATGGAAGAAAGGAAGGACGAAGCCAAACCTATACCCGGCCAGATGACAAAAGGCGAGACGGCCACGCTGCGCGGTCTTCTCGAGCAGTACCAGGGCATAAGTTACGGCGGCTTCGTAGAAAACTTCTTCCAGTACGAATCAGTTCATCCTGGTGGAAGGGACAATTCTGCCATCCCCCCAAAGGTCTTTGACCGACAGGTGGACTCATTCACCGTAAATAACATCGAGATGTGGCTCATGAAAGAGGCGACTGACCCTGGCGATATCGGTTTCAAGATAACGCTGAACTGGGGTGATACCGCAAGGCGCATAACGTTTGTAGGTCCTGTATTTGACGATGGAGCCACCCAGCCTAACCCGCCCGGTTTTCCGACCGGTGGTAGGCAGACAACCTTTAGTGAGGCCTTCGTCCTGTACAACATCCCCATCGGCAAGGGGCTGACCGCAAAGTTCGGTAAGTTTGCCACATGGGTAGGCTACGAGGTATGGGAAGCACATTGGAACCCCAACTTCTCTCGTTCCTACATCTACGGCTGGTTGATACCGTTCACCAACACAGGTGTAGGTCTCAGCTATCCCGTTCTGGACAGCTTTACAGCTGACTACTACTTCGTGAACAGTTCCGACGGGTTCGTCAACAACAACAAGAGCTTTACCCACGGGCTCCAGTTGGACTACAATCCACCGGATATTTTGTTCTTTAAGGACACCAATATCCACCTCGATACCCTCTGGGGTGCCGAGGGAGCAAGCAACAACTCGGACTGGACATCGAGGTATGACCTCACCGTCTCGTTCGCGCCGTTGAACAAGATCTCTCTTGCAACAAACGCAAACGTCAGCACTCTGGACCAAAGTGGAGCG
Organism: Candidatus Bathyanammoxibius amoris; assembly: GCA_024451685.1. Classification (NCBI taxonomy): domain Bacteria; kingdom Pseudomonadati; phylum Planctomycetota; class Candidatus Brocadiia; order Candidatus Brocadiales; family Candidatus Bathyanammoxibiaceae; genus Candidatus Bathyanammoxibius; species Candidatus Bathyanammoxibius amoris. The sequence goes on from JAMXCW010000024.1 coordinate 13,380, forward strand.
GGGAATCCTGACATGTCGGCGTGGGGCGTTGCACAGTACATTGTCTACCAGCACAGCGATGCCATAGGCTTTGCGGTCAGGGGTGAGTACTTCTGGGACAAAGACAACATGGCCGGGATTTCCGGTACTGCTCTAGGAGCAACGCTAGGAGAGGTTACGGGTACTCTGAACCTGAAGATCAAAGAAAGACTCTATCTCAGGCCGGAGATACGCTACGATAAGATACTGAGCGTTCGCCGCCGCAACCTGGCGGGCCCCGACCCATCTCACGTGTGGAATCGCAGCGCGAACAAAAACGTTACTGGCTCAATCGCAGCGACTTATGAGTGGTAACTTGTAATTGTATTTGTAGTGAGTGCCTTTCTGGCTGCCGGACCAAACACAGGTTCGGCAGCCATTTTTTTTGTAGGGTCAACCTTTATTGTCGTCCGCATGAACTTTTTATAAGACTTTTATAAGACGGTGTACGCGCGTTAACAACCAAATCGCTCTGGTGGCGCTTCTATCATGATTAACCCTGTCGTACTTGCACTTCTCGTCTCTGCATCACAACTCCTTGTCTCATTTTCATTTTAACCCCGTGTACTGGCAGAAGACACGTCCGACCTGGCGCTTTATTCGGGCAACGTTGCCATCGTCACTCCCTACCGTGAGGCAGAAAATTTCACTATGCTTGACGGTTTCGAGCCCGGCATGCACGAAGTCGGGGTAAGCGCCGGCGGCGGCATTTCCATCGACGACCCGCGAATATACACCTTATCCCTGCTGCCAAAATACGGCAAAATACTGCCCACGTTTACCAAGCCCAGAGGCGCCCTGGTAATTGGAGCTGGAGCCGATTGTAAGCTACGTCAGGGCTCGCGGTAAGAACACCTACGAGGCGAGTGGTACAATCATGCTCGGCTACAATCTAGAGACTGGCACAAAGCTGGCGCCATTCGCGCACGGGGGCTTCGGAGGCGTGTACACGGGCCTTGCGGACATCGCTTAACCTTGAAGGCCGCCTCCGCCACATCTCCAACCCTTTCAAAAGCGGTGACCAGAAGGTTGACTCCTTCTTTATGCTCTTCGGGCTATCCTATTTCTATTAAAAATATGTCATTCCCCACACCCATAATCCTCTTTCTCTCCTTTCCTCTTTTTTAACCACAAATTAGATAAACCCCTAACGCCCTCAAAACCCAATCAGGCACTTGACACTACAGCTAACACCTGGTATCTTTGGCGAGTGGGCATGTCTTATGGTGTCTGCCGTCAGGGTACGCTGCCGCTCATCATGGCCTCTTTCACACAGACTGCGGAACGGTCTGTTTTATAGCCGGTAGGTATGTGAAAGAAAACAGCGCGGTTGCCGGCCAACCGGACGGGCAATCATCACTAAACCCACAAAGGAATTATAAAGACCAGTATCTGATCAAGATTCGGTATGGGGCCGTAGCTCAATTTGGTTAGAGTACCAGACTGTCGATCTGGTGGTTGCGGGTTCGAGTCCCGTCGGCCTCGCCATCTCACGAGCCAGGGATTTTGGGTGTTAAAATCCCTGGCTTTTTCTTTTCTTTTCTTTTCTTAATGGGGACGGAGATTCCCTTTCTATCCCTCCCCCTGCTCCCCCTCAAGGGAAGTAGGGTGATGGACAAAACCCTAATAAAAACACGGGCCGCACCGGCCACATACACATACTGTATATTGATATCTAAATTTGTGCTTGACATAAGGATACGGAAAGAGATAAAGTTTTCCTAATATATATATATATAACAGGTGGCGTTATATTCGTTCGTCTCAAGTGAGGCAGGCCCGGTAAAGGAGTTACGTTAATTGAAGGACACTCACCAGCACGTAGAGAACTGGAACCGCACATCAGGTGCACCGGCGGGCGGTAAAAGGGCATTCAACCCGCGAAGCGAGATGGAGCCCCCCGGCACGCAGCAGGATCTCCCGCTTCCTGCGGACCTGTCGCCTTACGACATAGTAAAGCTAGCAAGACATCCGCTCAGGCCGATGACCTCTGATTATCTGGACCTGATATTCGAGGATTTTATAGAACTCCACGGGGACAGGCATTTCGGAGACGACAAGGCGGTCATCGCGGGCCTTACAAAGCTTGGGCGGTACAGGGTAATGGTCATAGGCCAGCAGAAAGGCAAGAACACCAGAGAGCGGCTCCTCTGCAACTTCGGCATGCCCAACCCCGAAGGCTACCGGAAGGCCCTGTTGAAGATGAAACTCGCGGAAAAGCTACATCTTCCCATCATCACACTCATAGACACACCCGGCGCAAACCCCGACATAGGCGCGGAGGAAAGGGGACAGGCATACGCAATCGCAGAAAACATTTATCAGATGATAGGATTGAAGACGCCGATAATAAACGTGGTAATCGGTGAAGGCGGGAGCGGCGGCGCGCTCGGCATAGGTGTCGGCGACAAATTTGCCATCATGGAATACGCCTATTGTTCCGTGATATCACCCGAAGGCTGTGCCGCCATCCTGTGGAAGGACTCAAGCCACGCACCGGCCGCCGCCAACGCATTAAAACTCACCGCAAGGGAACTCCACAAGCAGGAAATAGTAGACCACATAATTCCCGAACCCCACGGCGGCGCCCACACCTCACCCAGAGAGGCCGCCGACACGTTGAAGAAGGAACTCATCCGGTACCTCGACGAGCTTATCGACACGCCCATCGACACCCTGCTTGACAAACGCTACGGCCGCTACCGCAGAATGGGCCACTACTTCGAGCAGCAACCGGCGGACTAGTAATAGTAATACCCCTCCACGGCCTTGTCTGAGATTTCACGAGCGAATCGACGGACATTCGGGTCCTTCCCCACAGTCTTAAGAAAACCCGCCGTAGTTGCCTGATTTATCAGGCTCATATTAATGTGTAACAAAATAACGGCTACAAATTAAATAAGCCCCATAAGTGGGGCAACTACACAGGCCGTGTGAGGTAGTGGTAGACAACGAAATTTATTTCGTTGACACGAATGTCTGCTCACTTATCGCATACACCATTTCTATTACTTCATTCCCCTGTCATTAAAACTTGTCGGGTGCGTCTCGCCTGAGGCGGATCTTCAACTTGCCGTATCGTGTTTTAAAGTTTTAAAAATTG
>JAMXCW010000025.1 GCA_024451685.1 Candidatus Bathyanammoxibius amoris
ATGAGGCACGCCTTTTAAACTTACCAACAGACAGGCGGAAACAATTGGTTTAAAGTTCTAGCGTTTTAATATCTATATCAATGATTTTGTCTGCATGCTGACGCATATATGTATTTAAGGAGTCGATTTTTGCTATTGTTATATGGATCCCTTCCTTCCTGGCAAATTTCATTGCGGGGATGAAATCATTATCCGCCGTAACAAGTGCGATTATCTCCACGATTTTCTTTGTTGCAAGCCAAGCAATATCCAGTCCAATCTTCATATCCACAGCTTTTTGTTTAAAATCAGGGGTAATGTCCGAGGGTTCGATAGCCCCCGTTTTTTTAATGTTGTTAATCGCACCCCTTGTGAGCTTCCATCCGCCAAAAGAAAGCTTACCTTTTCTCAAGGCAACAAAATCGGTTTCGGCTAATTCTCTGTGGAAATCATTCACAGCGGTAAACAGAGGCGTCTTAGAAAAATCTGTTGTAGAGTTGTCGATAGGATTCGTTATTTCTTTTCCGAAAGGTGGAGCATCGTAGTAATAAAGTCTAAACAATTCCTCGTGCGGTCGTTGAAGTATCTTCTCTTCTACCAGTTTCAAAATAACCCCGGGTGTAAGGTTTTTTGACAGTTGTCTCTTGTAAATTTTTGACAAGTACCCACCATCAATTAAGACAGCTACTTTTTTCATACAGAAATATTCCCCTAAATAGACTGGGCCCATTACCAACCTAAGTTAGTAACAGGCCCCTATCTGCCAGCCTACTGGCGTTCGGATGTAATCGGAGCTATCAACCGTATCCTTTATAATTAGTATACCACAAATAACGAACGAGACCATCCTTGTCAAGCCCTTTAAAAAAATAAATCGTAAGCCTTGCTGCTGTGGTGTATTAGAAAGGATTGTCAAGCATAATGGCTTTGACGCCCATGACAACTCAATTAGCTGGCCAGTTATAGTGGAGTTTACCACGTGTCGTGAGCGGATTTTCCTACGCTGTGCCATATTTGGGTCAAAAGTGTGCCAAATATGGGTCATTCTTGGTGTCACCCCTTGTCCACACCTGCCTTGTTTGTCCTTGTATGTCCACCCCCCTAAGGCAAGGAAAATCCTGAACTTACGTCATAAGTCTAGGGCCTATAAGATGGGGTGAGCGAGGGGATTCGAACCCCCGACCCCCAGAGCCACAGTCTGGTGCTCTAACCAACTGAGCTACGCCCACCATGTTATGTATCAATAAGACATACCAATTCTATCAACACCTGATTAATTGTCAAGTTACATGGTGTTTGTCGTGAGGTACCGAAGGGCTTAGGTGGACTATGGGGATACCTGCGAGCGTTTTAGGTGCTTGACCCTGTCAAGACAAGGGAAATCTAACCTCAGGATGGATTCTGGTGGGGGTGTGTGACGGTTGTCGTTGTTAAATTTCCGTTCCTCTCGTGCCGCTTATCAAGTCCTTCAGTTTAGTTCTTACTTCCCCTAAACTAAACGGCTTCAAAAGATAACCGATGGGTTCAGCTTCCTTTGCCCTCCGTAACGCTTTGTCCTCATGGGCAGTTACGAATATAACCGGGATATTCAGCTCCGCCTTGATTATTTTAGCGGCCTCTACGCCGTCTATCTTTCCTGGCATGACAATATCCGTCAGAAGTAAATCGGGCCTCAGCTCCCTGGCCATGCTGATGGCTTCTTCACCCGAGGAGGCAGTCCCAACGACCTCGTACCCCAGAGACGTCAGGCAACTTTCCAACCCCATGGCGATGAGAGTCTCGTCATCTACTACCAGTATTTTAGTATTAGACTTTTTCTCCATTTTCTTCTGAGACCTTAAATTCTATGACAAACTCCATGCCCCCGTCACTTTTAACATACATTTTCCCTTTAACTGTCTCTCTACCAGGTTTCTAACCAGCTTAAGACCAAGGGTGTTGGTTTTATAGACGTCAACGTCTTCCGGGATGCCGGCGCCGTCGTCCTTGATCCTTATGGAGACGGTGTCGTCGGCTGCTCTCTGCATGGAGATTTCAAGCGTTCCCTTTTCTCTGTCCTTGTAGGCATGTTCAAGGGCATTGGAAATCAGTTCATTCAAGGCCAGGGCGCAGGGGATTGCCTGGCTCACCGGCAGGTAAATGTCAGGGGCTTTAATATCAATTGCAATATTTTTCTTCTGTCCGTAAAGTTGTAACAGCGAACTGGTCATTCCCCGCAGATATTTATCCATATCTATCCGGTCAAACCTGTCAGTCTGGTATAGTTGTGAGTGAATGAGGGACATCGTACCAACCCTGCTACAGGCCTCCATAAGCAACCTATTTGCCTCTTCGTTGTCGGTTTGCATACGGCTCATATCGAGCAGGCTTGAGATGATTTGCAGGTTGTTCTTGACCCGATGGTGAATTTCTTTCAGCAGTTCTTCCTTTTCCAGGAGAGATGTCTTGATTTGTTTCTCGCTCTGGAATAATTCCTCCGTGCGCTCAGCCACCCGTCTTTCCAGAGATTCGTTAAGTGTCTTTAGTTTATTCTCCAGACGTTTGCGCTCGGCGATTCCGCCTGTAAGATTCTTTTCCTTCTCGTGCAGCTCGTAAAAGACTTTGCAGAGTGAGGCGATTGTTTTCGCTGTAATCTCTATCTGCCTCTTTGCCGATTCACGGACATATTCAGGGCGGTCTTCATACTCATCTATAGCGCTTTGTACTTCTTTTACGCTTGTCCCATATTTCTCAGCGATTTCCTTAATTGTTTTGATGTCCTTAGGCGGGTTAGACACGGCGGCGTTCGCCGCACCGATAGGTGTCCCATCTAACATAATGGGGACAGCGTAAATAAACAGCCCGCCGGAACACTCCTCGCCAAACGGCTTCATGAAGTCGATGGATTTTTTGGATATCTGCCAGCAGTCATCATGGCAGATACCCTTACCCTTTCCGGCTTTGGCCTCACAGGCATCGGTAAGACAATTACAATACTCAGACGTTATCAGACAGGCGGCGTAACTGCCGTCGAGTTCATATATTGCAGCGGATGTTTGGAGGTAGTTCTGGTAGGCTTCCTAAAGGATTTCAAGAAGGTTTACCGGTACTAGGTCAGTAATCCTTGACATGGTTTACAGCTCCTCTTAGCCAAGATCTTCCGTCCGCCTTACAACAGGAAACATGTGGGAATATACAGTTTGTCCAATTCCAAACGGGTCTTGGAGTTCTTTACTAATGTCAGGCCCACTTCTTAGGCAAACTTTCCCAGTTTGGAAAACTACTACTATTAGGGAGGGTTGTCAAGCCTGAGGATAAATACAAAGGGAGGTGGTTATTGCGGGCATCCTTGGCTGGTTCACTATGGCACTATTCCTTATGATGCTGCCGGGCCGCCAAGTGACAGCCACACACGATGTGCGCGGTTTGGAGTTTTAGATGCTTAAAAACACGTTCCAGAAGGGAGATTTTGGCCTCAGAATGTCAGTGAGAAATTTAACATACCCCCCGGTAATTGTGTACCTGGTCTCCGTAAAAGCGTTTACGATGTCACAGTAACATGTCGCCGTAACACGATGGGGAGCCGGCTCCCCGGCGTTAATTCCAGATAACCACCTTTACCCCCCATCTACAGCCGCCTTCACCTTCTTGTATTCGGGGGTTTCTACGAGAGGTTCTTGTTTCTTACTCCAAATCGGCGGGTGCCTGGGGCTCATTTCCAAGGCCTTTTCGTAGCTGAACAGTACCTCCATCGGCGTAGCCCCCATTCTATCCAGCAGAAGACCCTTTCCACTCCACGCCACGGCTGTTGGTTCAATCTCAAGCGACTTATTATAGTATTCTAAGGCCTCTTGATGTCTGCCCAACTCGGTCAGTGCCCAACCCTTGACTACAAAAGACACGTGTAAAATTGGTAAGTCCTTCGCTGACTTGTCGGCAAAGTGGAGGCCCTCCAAAGGCCTGCCCAGATTAGTTAGTGCCGCGCTCTTGGCGACCCAACATAACCAACGTATGGGGCCGTTTGGGTCAATCTCCAGTGCCTTGTCGAAGCATTCAATAGCCTCTTCATAATTACCTGATTCACCAAGTTTTGTGCCACGTTGAAACCACGTGTCGGCATCCATTGTGGCGGCGCCCTGTGCCTCAACCTCCTTCGGTTTTGTCTCCCCGGCCAATTTTTTGAGGGCTTTTATCTCGTTGTCGTAGGCATCTACAAGTTCTGGGTTTAGCTCCCGTGCGCGCTCGTGGTCGGCTGTGGCCCGCTTATGCTGGCCCAGGTTGTTATAGGCAAACCCACGGTTGATGTAGGCCGCTGCATAGTCTGGATTAATCTCAAGTGCGCGGTCGAGGTCGGCTATGGCCCGCTTATGCTGGCCCAGGTTGTTATAGGTAAACCCCCGGTTGAAGTAGGCCTCTGCAAGTTCTGGGTTAATCTCTAGTGCGCGGTTGCAGTCGGCTATGGCCCGCTCATACCGGCCCAGCTTGACATAGGCATTCCCACGGTTGTTGTAGGCACTTGCATAATCAGGCATTAGCCTTATGGCCTCCGTGTATTCGCTTATCGCCAGGCCATATTTACCCTCGTTGTAAAAGGAATTGCCCGCATCAAAATGACGCACAGCCTCATTGTCATTTGCCTGGCTCATAGTTGGGGAGAACAGGAGTGATACGGTACAGCAGAGGATGAGAAAATGAAGTCTGCGGAAGAATGGCGGGCGCGTACTCACACGTTCAAACACGCGCGGCAAATTCTTTGGCCTTATTCTGCCCATTTTACTTCCCCTCCGGAGCTTATCATATGTATGGACGGATTTTGTGGTTTTATAGGCCGGCTTATCTTGCAAGCTCCTCTAGCGTGGCAATCTACTACCAGTGGGAGGGATTGTCAAGCCGATAGCATTGGCGAGGTATTCCCCCAGGACCCTCTCAGAGGCCCGCTGCCGTACGCCAACGCATGCCGGCAGGGTGTAGTATATGGCAGGACATGCTATAACCCTTTTTTGCAGGGTTTTGTTCACACTAACGGTGGAAAAATCTGTCTGAATCAGGTATCGTGTAGATTACCGGGAAGGAAGAAACATCAAGGCACTTCAGAGAGGTTAAGTAAGCTTTACAACAGGGGTCTTAAGAGGTATTATCCACATCCCCGGTTAGGTTACTCAGGGAGTTTAAGTAATATTAAGGAGGTGAATTGTGGGGTTTATCAAGAAGATAGTAATAGCCCTGGTCGTGTTATTTGTCTTGCTTACGGCGCTTGAGCTGTTAGGCGTAATTAACTACTGTCCGGCGATATAGCTCGATGCCGTGTAGTGTTTGTCCGGCAAGGAAAGTTAAGCTTTCTTTCCGCGGCTTTTCCCGCTTCAGCAACACTCTTAAGGCGGCCTAACCCTCCCGAAAAGGGGTCCCGAGAGAGGCAGACCAGGGTTTTTGATAGAGCGAAGTGCGCGGTTAAGTCGGTTCATTATACTCCATACCTTGCAGCATGGAATTCTCGAGCATCTGCATCCGCCTGCCCAGGTCCCTTACCATCTCGTGCGTACGCGCCATTTTCACCACTATTTCGTTTGTCTGGTGAAGCCTTGTGGTCATCCTCTGTATCATCTTCCTGGCGAAAGGAGGGAGGGTCTCGCCGTACTTCCTGCACATCTTCTCGTCCATCACCACTATTTCACAATCAGTCTGTGCCGAGGCCGTGGTAGAGCGAGGAAGCCTTTCACAAAGTACGGCACGTTCGCTGATAAAATCTCCCTCATTCCCCTCTCCCAACTTTATGCTCTTGTTCAGCACACGCTTGGTTATTGTAATCGTGCCGCGCTCTATGAAGTACATCTCATCGGCCGTGCTGCCCTCATAGAAAAGGATTTCTCCCTGCTTTAGAGCTATGGTCTTACCACCCTTAAGATTTAAATCAGATTCAAAAGCCATCTCTTATCCTCCTGCTCCCAAGATTTCTGGTTTTATGTTATGTCTGCAAAAAGTGAAGTTTTGTTTTTAGGACCGTCCCAAGCGTTTTCATCTCCACCTATATCTGAGTCCGGCCACCTCTTTCTATTGCAAAAGCCTACTGTCGGCCGGGAGGATTGTCAAGCGTGTTACAACGAGCATAATTTGTTGTGCCTGAACCGTTCCTGTTTGTGCGATTGCCAGAAGCAATTAACAAAGGAACGATAAAGTCTCCAGCCCGTTTGCCCGGCATGCTTCCTTTCACTTGACAAGTTGTTTTTTTCATTTAAACTTGAGTAAAGACGGCATGTTAAGCACCTGCGACACAAGCCGGCTTCTGCTTTTAACGATCTTTTTTGAGCTGCGGCCCTGAGCGCTACTATCGGCTTTCCGGATTTTTTGTTGGAATTTGGAGTGATTGCACGATGATTATCGTAATGAAACCCGGGTCTTCTAAGAAGGAGATAGACCACGTAATAAAGACGGTAGAGGGCAAGGGGCTGAAGACCGCGCTCCTGCACGGCACGGAGAGGGATGTCATTGCCTGCCTCGGCGACAAACGTGACATATCCCAGGATTTCTGGAACGCGATACCCGGCGTAGAGAAGGCCGTGCCCATACTTTCTCCATACAAGATGGCCAGCCGTGAGGTGAAGCCCGCCCCTACCCGGATACCGATAAGCCCGGAATTTTCTTTCGGCGGGAAGACCATTGGGGTGATAGCGGGGCCGTGCGCGGTAGAGAATAAGGCCCAGTTAGTCTCTATCGCGAAGAGGGTAAAGGAATGCGGGGCGATTGCGCTCAGGGGCGGCGCGTTCAAGCCCAGGTCGAGCCCGTACTCCTTCCAGGGCCTGGAGGAGGAGGGACTTGCCTATCTGGCGGAGACAAGAGAAGAGGTGGGACTTCCCGTTGTGACAGAGGTCTTGAGCCCGGAGCACGTGGAGATGGTGGCCAAATATGTGGACATCCTGCAGATAGGCACCCGGAACATGGGCAATTTTGTGCTGCTCAAGGCCGTTGGAGAGCAGCCAAAACCGGTCATCCTGAAGAGGGGCATGTCCGCGACACTCGACGAATTTCTCCTGGCCGCCGAGTATATACTCTCCCGGGGCAATGATAACGTGATCCTGTGCGAAAGGGGTATCCGTACCTTTGAGAAGCATACCCGTTTCACGTTGAGCCTGAGCGCGATACCGGAGCTGAAACAGCTTACCCACCTGCCCGTTATCGTAGACCCAAGCCATGGCACTGGAAAACGCCGCCTCGTAAACCCCATGTGCAAGGGCGCCGTAGCCGTGGGCGCTGACGGACTGCTGATAGAGGTGCATACGGACCCCGAGAAGGCCTTTGTTGACGGCGCGCAGACCATAACAACGGATGATTTCGGCACACTGATGAAAGAGCTCAAACCTGTGGCACAGGCCGTGGGCAGGGATATATAACCAGAACACCTGAGGAGCAGTATGGTAGAGATAAGACCGTCTCACAGGGTATCGTCCATGTCTTCATATGCCTTCGCGGAGGTGGACGCGCAGGTAACAATGCTTAAGGAGCAAGGTGTTTCGCCGATCGACTTCGGTGTGGGCGACCCGACGTCTCCCACTCCGCGGGTGGTCAGACAGGCCACACAGATGGCCATAGACATCAGGAAGAGTTCCGGGTACCCCAGCTACACAGGCACCAGAGAATACCGCGTTACCATAAGCGAATGGATGAAGAAGCGGTTTGGGATGAACCTGGACCCGGACACGGAAATCTCTTCCACGATGGGCTCGAAGGAGGCCGTCTTCAACTTCCCGGAGGGGCTGGTTGACCATGGGGACTACGTGATAATCCCAACGCCGGGATATCCCCCCTACGCAAGGGGAGCCCTCTTCGCGGAGGGTATACCGTATTTTGTGCCGCTGCTCCCGGAGAACCACTTCCTGCCAGACCTTGAGGACATCCCCCATAAGGTGCTAAAGAGGGCGAAGATTATGTGGATAAACTATCCCAGCAACCCATGCGCCGTTAACGCGCCTCTCAGGTTTCTGGAAGAAGTGGTGGAGTTCGGCCACAAGCATAATATCATCATCGCCGCCGATGAAGCGTATACGGAGATTTATTTCACCAACAACCCGCCGCACAGCATCCTTGAGACCACGAAGGAAGGGGTGCTGGCCTTCCACTCGCTCTCAAAACGAAGCGCCATGACCTGTTACCGCACGGGTTGGGTGGCCGGCGACAGGCGTATAGTGGACATATTCAAGAAGGTAAAGACCAACATAGATTCCGGCACCGCCACGTTTATCCAGGACGGCGCAATCGCCGCCCTCGGAGACGAGACCCACGTGGAGCAACTGCGCAAGGAGTACCGGGAGAAGCGGGATATACTGGTAAAGGCGCTGACCCGGGCCGGGCTCCCGGACTGCACGCCTGAGTCAACCATGTATATATGGCAGAGGGTGCCGCAGGGGATGAGTTCCGTTGAGTTCGCGACGAAGCTGCTGGACCCCGAGGTGGCCATCGTGACCACACCCGGCGCGTGGCTGAGCGACCCCACCGAATCGAACAAGAACCCCGGAGAGGGTTTCGTGAGATTTGCCCTGGTCCCCGGCATAGAGCAAACGAAAGAGGCCGCAGAGCACCTGAAAAATCTGAAGCTGTAATAGCGGTGTGGTGCGTCAAGACGTACCCTACATTGACACCACTTTGATGCAGTTCATTTCGGACAGACCTAAAGGTCTGTCCCTACATCTAGTAACTCAGCGTCTTTTCTTCCCACTAAGCACCCTGACCCACCTGGCGGCGGCCTTAATCTCTTCCGGTGTAAGCTCCTTCCGCCAGCCTGGCATCTTTTTCCTGCCGTAGGTTATTGACTCTATTA
>JAMXCW010000026.1 GCA_024451685.1 Candidatus Bathyanammoxibius amoris
TCAAAGACAAGGACATGGAGGAATATAGTAAAGCTTCTATTACCCAAAAGGAGGCTGTTGAAAACCTAGCTGACGCGGCCACTGACATGGCCGAGGCCCTGTGGGAGCTTCAGGACAACGAGGTCAAGTGGCAGGAACTCCGGGCAAAATCTGCACCGTAGTACGTGTTTTATCGAGAATCATAAAAATCCGACTCTATCCGGGCTGTGTATTAATTGCTCACGCCGTGGAAACCATGGATTTGTCAGACGAAGGCGTGAAAAAGGGGATTGGGTAGCTGGGTTCAGGAAAACGGGCGGGAGTCTATTTTTTTCTAAACAGGACCTGCACCTTTTCCCTTACCTCCGGCATATAAAACACTATCGCACGGTCGCCGGCATCTAATACACAGTCCCCGTAAGGCAGTATCATTGAACCGTTCTTGATAACTGAGCCCAGTATTGACCCCTTTGGGAACGAAACGTCGCTGAGCTTCTTACCAACTATTCTGGAGCCGTTCCCGGCTATCATTTCCGTCGCCTCCGCCTCCGTCGTGTCAAACAGTTTAACCGCTCCTACAATCGGGCCGCGGGCTATGTATTGCAGGATTGAGCTCACGGTGATAAGACGGGGGTTGATTACGACGTCTATGCCTATGGAATCGAAGACGGGGACGTAGTCCGGTTCATGTGTTATGACGACTGTTTTTTTCGCGTACCGTTTTTTCGCCAGAAGACATGCGAGGATATTGTCCTGTTCATTCTCAGAGGCCCCAATAAAAAAGTCCACAGGCTCAATGGTGGCCTGTTTCAGGATCTCGGTCTCGGTTGCGTGGCCATGGAGCACGGTCGCATTGACCAGCTCTGACGCGGCCGCCTGTGCCTTATCTTCGTCCGGCTCTATGAGTACCACATTCTCGGCGGTTTTCTCCAGCGCCCGGGCCAGCCGCAGTCCGATGCGGGATGCTCCGTAGATAACGAACCCCTGGGTCTCTACGGTACGCCGGTTAACCATGGGAAGGAAGTATGGCAGACCGGCCCTGGCCAGCAGCACCAGGATGTTGTCGTCCGGGCATATTTCAATCTCCCCGGAGGGAATTATCGTGTCTTCTTTTCTCTGTATCGCGACAATCAGGAATGAGTCTGTGTCGCCGGCTTCCCTTAGCTCCTCAATCCTTTTGCCCACAATCGGCGCGTCGGCCGGTACGTGAAAGCCGCGGAACAATATGTCGGACTCAACGAAATCCGCCACGTACGTGGCACCCGGCGTCTCCATCGCCTTCAACACTGAATCGACGGTGATGGGTATGGGGTTTATCATCCGGTCAATGAAAAACTGATTCTTTTTCAGAATGGAATCTTCTCTGGTGAACTCCTCGTTCCGAAGCCTTGCTATCTTGCTCTCAACGCCGTACCAGTAGGCAAGCAGGCATACAGTGAGGTTTGCCTCGTCACTGTCAGTGACGGCCAGCACCATGTCTACCTCTTTGATGCCCGCGTCCTCCAGGACGCTTGGCGAGTTACCGTTGCCGTGTACACATAGGACGTCCAGTGTCTCGGTCATCTTGCGGTAAATGTGCGGGTCACTTTCCACGATGGAGATGGTGTTGCCCTCCAGGGAAAGTTGTTTGGCAAGATTGAAACCTACTGCCCCGGCGCCTACGATGAGTATCTTCATGGATTATCTTTAGGGAACGATGGAGGTTTCCGACCTGCCTCTTTGAGCGTGCGCTTCGCGCGTACTGTTTTCGGCAAGCTCCAAGAACTGTCTTTTGATGTGGGGTCCCCCCATCCCTGGGTCCTCCAACTGGAACTCATCTATTAACTTCTGCGTCTTTGTATATTGGCCCTGCTCATAGAGCGTGTACACAACATCCAGCCGGCCCTTCCACCACGTCTGGGCTAGCTCGGGCTGTTCCTCCATCAGGCGGGAGTAGAGTTCCAGTACGCGGCCGTATTGCCTTAACTCTTTCAAACACTCAGCCAGAGCGACAATTATGACCAAATCCTGAGACTTATATTCTGTCAACAAGAAATCATACTGCTCAACGGCCTTTTGCCAATCCCTTTGCTGTTGATAAGCAATAGCCAGTCTCAACCTTCTCCCATGCATTTCGTTTTTGTGTGCCTCGGAAGCGGAGAACTTGTCGATCTGCTTCTCCAGTACCTGGCTCGCCCTGTTATAGTCGGAGCGATCGTAAAAGGTATCTGCCAGATACTTCATGGCCTCGTATGATTGTACGTCGATAGACATCAAGGCGTTTGCGGCCTGTTCGGCTACTCTCTTATCGGCGTCTTCCATTGCCTGCACAAGGGGTTCTATCGCCCTCTCTTCCCCAATCTGGCCCAGCGCAGCTGCCGCAGATTCCCTGACGCGCGGGCTGTCCTTGGAGAGCAGCTCTATCAGAGGTTCTACGGCCTCGCTGCTCCCTATACTTCCGAGGCTGTCGGCCGCATACCACCGCACTCTTTCTTCCGGGTCCCTCAGGCTGTTAATCAGAGGGGTAACGGCCGCCGGGTTATTTATCCTTCCGAGCGCTATGGTTGCGACCTCTCTAACCTTTGCTTCCTTGCTAACCAGTAGTTCTGAGATGGGCGCTACGGCCTCGACACTCCCAATCTGGCCCAGTGCCTCTGTTGCCGCTATCTTTATAGAGATTGTATTTTCTTTCAGAAGAATCATCAGTGCTTCCGCGACGTCCCTGCCCTCAAAGTTCGCCAGGGCGAGGGCGGCACTTTCCCTTACAGAAACGTCTGTGTCATTGAGCGCGTCCAGCAGGGGTCTTACCGCACTTTCATCACCCAACTCGCCTAAAGACTGCGCGGCGGCCATCCTCACGTCCTTTTCGCTGTCATCTGCCAGTACGCCTGTTAAGGCTGCTACAGCCGCTGGATTGTTAAATCCTGCCAGCACCTTCGCGGCGGCAACTCTGACCTGTGGATACTCACTGTTCAGGGCCTCGATGAGGGGCTTTTCGTCCTTATTTTCTGTTGCCTTTTTTAAGAGCGCCAGGGTCTTCTCGGAGAGTTCTTTCTCTACCACGGTGTTTTTCTGCTGCAGTTGTTCATTAGCCACCTCAAGTTTTGTTACGATATCCCTCAGCCATTGCTCTCGCGTCTTATTCTGGTTTGCCGCCCACCAGTCCTCCCACTCCGAGGAGTTTCTGCCAAAGGACTTACCGGAGATGTAGCTCAGGGCCGTTGCCGTAGCATCCTGAAGTTCTTCATCCTCCGTACCACTCAACACGGAAACCAGGGGTTCTACCGCCTGCTGTTCCATTGTCTGGCCCAAGGCCTGGGCCAGCAGGACCCTTGACTTCTGTGGGAAGCCGGGGTTCATCAGGTTCGCCGACATCCTGTCGATAGCCTTGGACGTGTGCAGATTCCCCAGGGCCTCACAGGCACTTAGTGCTATTTCCGGGTCATCGTCCTGAAGCAGGTTTATTAGCGGTCCTACGGCCCTGTCGTCTCCCTTGAAACCGAAGGCCTTGATTACCGAAATAAGGGCTTCTTTCTCCGGAACGGCGGTTTTACCGTTCTTCTGACCCGGTGCGTTCGCCTCAGGATATCTGTTTAGTATATTAAGCAAGGGTTTCTGCGCCCTGTGGTCGTCGAGCCCTAACAGGGATATGGCGGCCAGACTACGGATGGCAGGGTCAACTGAGTATAGTTGCTTCGTCCATTTATCAATATCGATGTCTGACGAGGAGACCAATGATGTGGCTGGAGACTCTTCCCCTAACAGGAGACTTGAATGGCTGCCTAATGCAGTTAGAAAGAGCCAGAATAGTGTAAGTGTGAGTGTAAGTGTGAGTACCTTATTCATTTAATCTATCTGCGACGCTCTTGACTTCACCAAGCCAGCGTCAACCGCATCGTAGCAAAACAAACATTCATGGTCAATACCAATATAAACTTCTTTGACGTGCGCATGGTAAAGCTTGACCAATAGACTGCCACAAGCTTAACTTGTTTTGCCTTAAGAACTTCGAAAAGTTGAATGGAACTACAGGCGTAAATATGATAAAGTTACATGTTCACTTGTACTACGGTATGTTTCGTTCCCCGTATGGGCAGACGATGAGAAAACTTAAGATAGCAGCGGTACCTTACCTTAACGCAAAACCTATTATCCACGGGCTGGAGACGTCCGGCGACAGGGTGGAGTTATTCTTCGACGTGCCGTCCAAGCTGCCACGGATGTTAGAGGAAGGGCGGGCGGATGTCGCCCTAATCCCCGCGATAGAATGTCTCAGGAGAAATGGACTCACTGCCCTCCCGGGTGTCAGCATCTCCTCCAGGGGTTCGGTGGAGAGCGTCAGATTGTTTTTAAGAAAAGGTTGTACCATAGGCGACGTGGGGACTGTGGCACTCGACAAATCCTCCCGCACGTCGGTTGCGCTTACCAGGGTCATTCTCAAGGAGAGATTTGGTCTCAGCCCGTTATATCTTTCCTGGCGAGGAGATTCCAGCTTGAGAGACGCACAGGCTGACGCGGTACTGCTCATCGGGGACAACGCTATGCGGGTGCACGACGGGCTGCCGTCGCTTGACCTTGGCTCAGAGTGGGATAAACTCACCGGGCTGCCGTTTGTTTACGCGCTGTGGGCGTCCGCTTCGCCGGAGGTATTAGAAGAGGCCGCACCCCTGTTGCAGGATGCGAAAGCACGCGGGCTTGAGGATATCAGGGCCATTGCACTAAAAGAGTCGGACAGGCTGGGTCTTGAGCCGGAGACATGCATCAGGTATCTTACACGGTGCATATATTACGACCTCGGCCAACAGGAACTGGAGGGCCTGGGGCGGTTTCATGACTATGCCTTAAAGATGGGCCTGGTCCCGGATGGAGTAAGGCTTGAGTTATACGACGGAAGAAACGTTAGAGAAGGTGCTCTCAAAAGAGCGGATTGACCTGGAGGAAGGCGTCGAGCTTCTACACTCCAGCGACCTTACTCGACTGGGAATGGCCGCAGACTCCCGCACCGCCATTCTCCACCCCGAACCCTACCGCACGTACGCCATAGACAGGAACGTTAATTACACCAATATATGCGTGGCCCGGTGCGACTTCTGCGCCTTCTCAACCGATGAAAACGGAGAAGACGCCAACGTAATCACAGAACAAGAACTATTCGAAAAAATACAAGAGACCCTGGAACAGGGTGGCACACAGATACTGATGCAGGGAGGGATGCACCCGCGTCTGAGGCTGAATTTCTACCAGGATATGCTCCGCTCCATAAAGGAGAGGTTTTCCAGCATACACATACACGCCTTCTCACCGCCTGAAATCCTGCACCTCTCACAGCTTGAGAAATTACCCATAAATACCGTAATATCAAAGCTCCGGTCTGCCGGACTTGACTCCATCCCCGGCGGCGGCGCTGAGATACTGGTCGACAGGTGCCGCGATGAGATCAGCCCCAAAAAATGCACCTCGGATGAATGGCTCACCGTTATGCGAGAGGCCCATAAACTTGGCATGAAGACCACGGCCACCATGATGTTCGGCCATATCGAGACGCTGGAAGAAAGAATCGTCCATATGGACAAAATCCGGAGGCTCCAGGACGAGACCGGCGGCTTCACCGCATTTATCCCCTGGACCTTCCAGCCCAGGAATACCAGGCTTGACCACCTGTCGCCCGTGGGGGCATTTGAGTATCTGAAGACCCTGGCGGTATCCAGATTATATCTCGACAACATCCCCAACGTACAGGCGTCGTGGGTGACCCAGGGCCCGAAGATAGGCCAGCTCGCCCTGAAATTCGGCGCGAACGATATGGGCAGTACGATGATTGAAGAAAACGTCGTAAGGGCCGCTGGCGTGAGCTTCATGATGTGCGGCGAAGAGATTGAACGCCTTATAAAGGACATCGGCTACCAGGCTCGACAAAGAGACTTTTACTACAGGCTGGTTAACTGACGTCATGGCCACAGTCCGTGCCTGTGTCCCTATAACACGGTAATAAAATGAAAAAACTGCTGTGCATAATAAAACCCTTCAAGCTGCAGGACGTCCTCAAGACCCTGACAGAGGCGGGCATAAAAGGCGTCACCATTACCGAGGTCAAGGGCTACGGGCGGCAGAAGGGCCACCTTGAACTCTACCAGGGTTCAGAGTACGTCATCTCCTTCCTGCCCAAGATAGAGCTTGAGATGACCGTTCCCGATGAAGACGCGGAGAAGACCATCGAGGCCATCAGGAATGCCGCCATCACCGGCCGCATAGGCGACGGCAAGATATTCGTCTTCAACGCGGACGGGGCCCGCCCGCGGTAGGCAACGAAGTTTTACTTCGTTGATAATAACAAACCCTCAACGACTATATCCATATCATAGACTCGGGGGTGCCGCAGGGTTTTAACCCTGCGGAAAGCAGCGCCCAGGGCTAAAGCCCTGGGGCACCCACATGTATTTAATGTTTCTCTACACTTTTAATTATAAGTGTCTTACCAAGTTTCTTGAATTCTT